>NZ_JBSGZP010000366.1:0-7393 GCF_053611065.1 Streptomyces sp. NPDC054840 | reverse complement strand
CGGCTGCTGTGGGACGAACTGGACGCGCAGACCCGCTCCACCACAACGGAGTTGTACGCCGCGACCTGCGCCCGCCGAGCCACCCGCTCCACCGGCCTGAGCGCATCCCCCCGCGCGGCCATCTCGGACGCGCTCACCGCACCCCCGTGCCCGTTCTCGTACGCCAGCGACACCATCAGGTCCACCCGCTGCGCCAGCGCCAGCACCCGCACGGCGCGCGCCGGATACCCCGGTGCCAGCGCCTCCCGCCCGGCCTCCGCCCGCGCCCGGTACGCCGACAGCGCGGCCTCCGCGACCGGACCGGACCCCGCCACGTCCAGCCGGGTCAGCGCCTCGGTCGCCTCGCGCAGCGCCTCCGCGAGCTCCCGCTCCGCCTCGCTCAGCGAGGGCACGTCGGCCGGCGGGGCCTCCCGTACCGGCAGCACGTGCCAGGTCACCGACACGTGTACGTCCCCGGCCGGACCGGCCTCGGACACCTCAGGCACCAGACCCAGCGCCGCGCCCACCGCGACGACCGCCTCCTCGGCCTCCAGGGCGCGCGCATTGAACTCCGGCGGCCCGCTCAGCCCCAGCGGATGCCCCGGCGCGGGCAGCGCCACGCGCAGCCCCGTCACCCCCAGCGCGCGCAGCCGGCCGAGCGCCAGGGTGAGCCCGACCGGGCCCGTCTCGCCCGGCAGCCCCTCCACCCGGTGCACGGCGTCCTCGCCCACGATCGACGACACGGCCTCGTCGGGCGAGACTAGACCTGCCAGCAGTGCGTTCCCCCAGGCGGCCAAGCGCCCTGAACGTGGTTCGAAAAGCATCCCCCTACTTTACGGATCGGCCCCGGCACCGGGCCCCGGCCCCGGAGCCCTCTCCCAGTGGCGTAGGTTTTCCCCTGGGGCTGCGTCTACCGGCGCACAGAGAACCGTGACTGCAAGGGGTGACAACACGCTCATGAGCGATGTTCTGGAGCTGGTGGACGTATCCGTGGTCCGCGAGGGCCGGGCTCTCGTGGACCAGGTCTCCTGGTCGGTGAAGGAGGGCGAGCGCTGGGTGATCCTCGGGCCCAACGGCGCCGGCAAGACCACACTGCTGAACCTCGCCTCCAGCTACCTCTTCCCCACCAAGGGCGCCGCCACCATCCTCGGCAGCACCCTCGGCAAGGTGGACGTCTTCGAGCTGCGCCCCCGCATCGGTGTCGCCGGCATCGCGATGGCCGACAAGCTGCCCAAGCGGCAGACCGTCCTGCAGACCGTCCTCACCGCCGCGTACGGCATGACGGCGACCTGGCAGGAGGAGTACGAGGACATCGACGAGCAGCGCGCCCGCGCCTTCCTCGACCGCCTCGGGATGACCGAATACCTCGACCGCAAGTTCGGCACCCTCTCCGAGGGCGAGCGCAAGCGCACGCTGATCGCCCGCGCCCTGATGACCGACCCCGAGCTGCTGCTCCTCGACGAGCCCGCCGCCGGTCTGGACCTCGGCGGCCGCGAGGACCTCGTACGCCGCCTCGGCCGCCTGGCCCGTGACCCGCTCGCCCCGTCGATGGTCATGGTCACGCACCACGTCGAGGAGATCGCCCCCGGCTTCACCCACGTCCTGATGATCCGTCAGGGCAAGGTCGTCACCGCGGGCCCGATCGACCTCGAACTGACCTCCCGTAACCTCTCCCTCTGCTTCGGCCTCCCGCTGGTCGTCGAGCGCAACGGGTCCGACCGCTGGACCGCCCAGGGGCTTCCCCTCGGCTGAGCCCCTCTTGCGGGTTCCCGCACCCTGTCCCGACCGCGCCCACCCGACCTACCATGACCATGTGGACATCGACGCGTGGGTGTGGTGGCTCATCGGCGCGGTCGGACTGGGCATCCCCCTCGTCCTGACCGCCATGCCGGAGTTCGGCATGTTCGCAGTCGGCGCGGTCGCGGCCGCCGTCACGGCTGCCCTCGGCGGGGAAGTGGTGGCCCAGGTCCTGGTCTTCGTCATCGTGTCGGTCGCGCTCATCGCCGTCGTACGGCCCATCGCCAACCGCCACCGGGACCAGCGCCCCCAACACCGCAGCGGCATCGACGCGTTGCGGGGCAGATCCGCAGTCGTCCTGGAACGGGTCGACGGCAGCGGCGGCCGCATCAAGCTCGCCGGCGAGGTCTGGTCCGCGCGCACCCTCGACGCGAACACCAGTTTCGAGCCCGGCCAGTCCGTCGACGTGGTGGAGATCGACGGGGCGACCGCCGTCGTCATGTGACAACCAGCCTGCTCGCGGCCCCAAGGTCTGCGAGACTCCGATCAACGGGGCAGCACAGACAGCCGGAAGGGCACGGGGAACCGCATGCAACCGATCATCATCGTCCTGATCATTCTGGTGGTTCTGGTCTTCATCGCACTGGTCAAGACGATCCAGGTGATCCCGCAGGCCAGCGCCGCCATCGTCGAGCGGTTCGGCCGCTACACCCGCACTCTCAACGCGGGCCTCAACATCGTCGTCCCGTTCATCGACTCGATCCGTAACCGGATCGACCTCCGCGAGCAGGTCGTCCCCTTCCCGCCGCAGCCCGTCATCACCCAGGACAACCTGGTCGTCAACATCGACACCGTCATCTACTACCAGGTGACCGACGCGCGCGCCGCGACCTACGAAGTGGCCAGCTACATCCAGGCCATCGAGCAGCTCACCGTCACCACGCTCCGCAACATCATCGGCGGCATGGACCTGGAGCGGACCCTCACCTCCCGCGAGGAGATCAACGCGGCCCTGCGCGGGGTGCTCGACGAGGCCACCGGCAAGTGGGGCATCCGCGTCAACCGGGTCGAGCTCAAGGCCATCGAGCCGCCGACCTCCATCCAGGACTCGATGGAGAAGCAGATGCGCGCCGACCGCGACAAGCGCGCCGCGATCCTCCAGGCCGAAGGTGTCCGGCAGTCCGAGATCCTGCGCGCCGAGGGCGAGAAGCAGTCCTCCATCCTGCGCGCCGAAGGTGACGCCAAGGCCGCCGCACTGCGCGCCGAGGGTGAGGCGCAGGCCATCCGCACCGTCTTCGAGTCCATCCACGCCGGCGACGCCGACCAGAAGCTCCTCGCCTACCAGTACCTCCAGATGCTCCCGAAGATCGCCGAAGGCGACGCCAACAAGCTCTGGATCGTGCCGAGCGAGATCGGTGACGCCCTCAAGGGTCTCTCCGGCGCCATGGGCAACTTCGGCCCCATGGGCGGCGGTTCGGGCTTCAACCCCCAGAACGCCGGCAAGGACGGCGGCGGCATCCCGGCCGCCCGGGACAAGGACGGCGCGGAACGCCGCGAACAGCCCCCCATCGACTGACCGGCCACCCCTTCCTGCATGATCAGTGAGGCCCCTCGACCTTCATGGCGGGGAGGCGACTCACTCATGCAAAGGGGATGGCACAGTCCATGTCCATCTGGGAAGCACTCGCTGTCTTCGCCGCCGGTATCGGCGCGGGCACGATCAACACCATCGTCGGCTCCGGCACGCTGATCACCTTCCCGGTGCTGCTCGCCACCGGCCTGCCCCCGGTCACGGCCAACGTGTCCAACACCCTCGGCCTGGTGCCCGGGTCGATCAGCGGAGCCATCGGCTACCGCAAGGAGCTCCAGGGCCAGCGCGCCCGTATCCTGCGGCTCGGCTCCGTATCCCTCGTCGGCGGACTCGCGGGCTCGATCCTGCTCCTCACCCTGCCGTCCGAGTCCTTCGACACGATCGTGCCCGTCCTGATCGCACTGGCCCTGGTCCTCGTCGTCCTGCAGCCCCGGCTCGCCGCCGCGCTGCGCCGACGCCAGGAAGCCGCCGGAGGTGACACCGGCCACCCCGACGGCGGGCCGGCCCTGCTCGGCGGCATGCTGCTCTCCAGCGCCTACGGCGGCTACTTCGGTGCCGCCCAGGGTGTGCTCTACCTCGGCCTGATGGGCCTGCTGCTCCGCGAGGACATGCAACGCATCAACGCCGTCAAGAACGTCATCGCCGCTCTGGTGAACGGCATCGCGGCCGTCGTCTTCCTCTTCGTCGCCGAGTTCGACTGGACGGCCGTCGTGCTCATCGCCGTCGGCTCCACGATCGGCGGCCAGATCGGCGCCAAGGTCGGCCGCCGCCTTTCGCCGACCGTCCTGCGCACGGTCATCGTGACGGTCGGCATCCTCGCCATCGTCCAACTGCTCGTCAGCTGAGCGACGTAGAAGAACTACGTCGCCCAGCGCGTCCGGCTACCTCGACACGGGGGATCCGCCTAGGCGGAACGCTCCAGCCACTCCGGGAGCGCCTCCCGCCCGGCCACCCCCAGGGCCAGCAGCATCGCGTCCGCGGGCGACGGCACGAACGGCCTCCGGAGGAGCGGCATCCCCGCCTCCTCCGGAGTCCGCGCCGCCTTGCGGTGGTTGTCCTCGGCGCAGGAAGCCACCGTGTTCAGCCAGGTGTCCCCGCCCCCCTGGGCCCGCGGCAGTACGTGGTCCACGGTCGTCGCGCGCTTCCCGCAGTACGCGCAACGGTGCTGGTCCCGGACCAGCACCCCCCTCCGCGACCAGGGAGCATGTCTTCGGAAGGGCACCCGGACATACCTGCAGAGCCTGATCACCCGGGGCATCGGAAGATCCATGGTGGCCGCGCGCACACGCAGCTCGGGGTGCGACTGTTCGACGACGGCCTTGTCCTGGAGCACCAGAACCACGGCCCGGTTCAGAGTCACTGTCGACAGCGGCTCGAAGCTCGCATTCAGCACCAGCGTGTCCCGCATCTCGCCCACCTCCCGTGTGCAGGCCCGCGACCACCCTGGCGGCAGGGCCCGGAACCACTCTGGCCGCGCCCGCCACGCGGGACAACGCAATAAAAATGCCCGGTCCTGGCCTTCTTTAGACCAGGACCGGGCGAACGCTCGGGGAACGATCAGCCGAGGGGCGCCTCGTACTCACCGATCAGCTGGGCACGCCCCAGCGTGTGGAAACGCAGATTGAACCCGACGGCGGCGGGCGAGGCATCCGGCCCGGGGCCGAGCTTCGCCCGGTCCACCGCGTACACGGTGAACACGTAACGGTGCCGCTCCCCGGGCGGCGGAGCCGCCCCGCCGAAGTCCCTGGACCCGTAGTCGTTCCGCGCGTGCACGGCCCCGGCAGGCAGCCCCTCGAACGTCCCGCTGCCCGCACCCGCCGGCAGCTCGGTCACCGAGGCCGGCAGATCGAAGAGCACCCAGTGCCAGAACCCGCTGCCCGTCGGCGCGTCCGGGTCGAAGCACGTCACGGCGAAGCTCTCCGTCCCCTCCGGAGCCCCCTCCCACCGCAACTGCGGCGAGAGGTTCCCACCCGCGTGCACCTGCGCCTCACCCAGATCGGCACCGGGTGCGAGATCCGTGCTCGTCACGGTGAAGGCGGGCACCTCGGGGTGGAAGTCGTGCGGAAGAGGCGGCCTGTTCTGCTCGGTCACTGCTGACCCTCCTGATCGCTCGCGGATACGGGTCCGAGCCTAGGACCGGCTAGAACCAGTTGCGCTGCGAACCCACCGAGGCGATCCACTGGTTCAGATACGCCGCCCAGTCGGTCTCCTGGTACGACTGCAGACCCACCTGGAAGCAGCGGTAGGTGTCGCTGCCCTCGGTGAACAGACCGGGCTTCTTGTCCATCTCCAGCACGACGTCCATCTCCCGGCCGTCGGAGATGAAGGTGAGCTCGACCTGGTGCAGCCCGCGGTACTGCGACGGCGGCAGGAACTCGATCTCCTGGTAGAAGGGCAGCGACTGCCGCGTCCCGCGGATGTGCCCCCGCTCCATGTCCGCGCTGCGGAAGGTGAAGCCCAGCTGCCGGAAGGCATCGAGGATCGCCTGCTGCGCCGGCACCGGGTGCACGTTGATCGCGTCGAGGTCGCCCGCGTCCACCGCGCGCGCGATCTCCAGCTCGGTGCTGACCCCGATGTTCATCCCGTGCAGGTGCTGACCCCCGAAGTGGGTGATCGGCGTCTCCCAGGGGATCTCCAGCCCGAACGGCACCACGTGCAGCGCGCCCGGCTGAACCTTGAAGGCACCGCCCAGACGCTGCTTGGTGAAGACGATGTCCTGCTTGTACTCCTGATCTCCGCCCTCGACCTCGACCCGTGCCTGCAGCCCGACGGACAGCCCCTCGATCTGCTGCTCCACGGATCCACCCTGGATCCGGACCTCGCCCTGGACGATTCCGCCCGGCACGACGTTCGGCTCGGTGATGATCGTGTCGACCGAAGCACCACCGGCGCCCAGGCTCGCGAACAGCTTCTTGAAGCCCATGCTCTAACTCCCCTTGAAGGATCTGGCGACTACGCCGCGACTATCCCGTATCAACGCGGAACCTTAGGCCCCGGTTCCAGGCGGGCGCGTTCCACTACGCTCGACCGGATGAGCGCGCGCCCTGACCGTACGCCCCTGCCCAGGTCCTTCTTCGACCGCCCGGTCCTCACCGTGGCCCCGGACCTCCTCGGCCGCATCCTCGTCCGCCGCACGACGGACGGCCCCCTCGAACTGCGCATCACGGAGGTCGAGGCCTACGAGGGGGAGACCGACCCCGGCTCCCACGCCTACCGGGGCCGCACCGACCGCAACGCGTCGATGTTCGGTCCACCCGGACACGCGTACGTCTACTTCATCTACGGCATGTGGTTCAGCCTCAACCTGGTGTGCGGCCCCCCGGGTCACGCGAGCGGGGTCCTGCTGCGCGCGGGCGAGGTCACCGTGGGTGCCGACCTGGCCGCCAAACGCCGGGTCACAGCCAGGAACCCCGGAGAACTGGCCAAGGGCCCGGCCCGTCTGGCCACGGCCCTGGACGTGGACCGCTCCCTCGACGGCACCGACCTCTGCGCGGGCCCGGATTCCCCGTTGTCGCTTCTTACCGGCATCCCCACCTCGGTGGACCGGATGAGCAGTGGCCCGCGCACGGGAGTGGGCGGAGCCGGCGCGGCCCACCCGTACCGTTTCTGGGTCACCCACGACCCGACGGTGAGCCCGTACCGCGCCCACGCACCTCGCCGCCGCTCAACTTGACTCGGCCCTGCCGGACGCCTAACGTAGTCCGAGCAGTTCGAACGGGGCACTGCTATCAGCGGACCCCGAGAGCGGCCAACCCACAATCTACGACTTACCCCTGGCGGGGTCCTCTTCGGCACGCCCGAATTCCTGGCCAGTGGCTCGATTATGAGCCGCAAGGGATAAGCGCTAAAGTGGTGGAACGCCGAAAGGCAAAGGCCCCCAACGGCCACCTGAATTCAAATCCATCGCCGGAAACGGCGCGGAAATGATCTGGTAGAGTTGGAAACGCAAGAACAGAACGAAAGCCCGGAGGAAAGCCCTAGCCGATGTGCTGAGGGTGAGTACAAAGGAAGCGTCCGTTCCTTGAGAACTCAACAGCGTGCCAAAAATCAACGCCAGAAGTTGATACCCCGTCCACTTCGGTGGAT
>NZ_JBSGZP010000365.1:0-7402 GCF_053611065.1 Streptomyces sp. NPDC054840 | reverse complement strand
GAGGAGCGCCAGGGCGCGCTCGTCTACAACCCCGGCGGCCCCGGCGGTTCCGGCATGCGCTTCCCGCGCCGCGTCACCACCAAGAGCCCGCTGTGGGTCAACGCCTCCAAGGCCTACGACTTCGTCGGCTTCGACCCCCGCGGCGTCGGCCACTCGGCGCCGATCTCCTGCATCGACCCGCAGGAGTTCGTCAAGGCCCCCAAGGCGGACCCGGTCCCGGACACCGAGGCCGACAAGCGCGCTCAGCGCAAGCTCGCCGCCGAGTACGCGGACGGCTGCAAGGAGCGCAGCGGCGAGATGCTGCCGCACATGACCACGCCGAACACCGCCCGCGACCTCGACGTGATCCGGGCCGGCCTCGGCGAGAAGAAGCTGAACTTCCTCGGCGTCTCCTACGGCACCTACCTGGGCGGGGTCTACGCGACCCTCTTCCCGAGCCATGTGCGCCGCATGATCGTCGACAGCGTGGTGGACCCGTCGCAGGACAACATCTGGTACGAGGCCAACCTCGGCCAGGACGTCGCCTTCCAGATGCGCTGGAACGACTGGCAGGACTGGGTCGCCAAGAACGACGCGGTCTTCCACCTCGGCGACACCCGCGCCGAGGTCGAGGCCAAGTGGCAGGAGCTGCGCGGCAAGGCCAAGGCCAAGCCGCTCGGCGGGGTCGTCGGTCCGGCCGAGCTCATCGGCTTCTTCCAGGGCGCCCCGTACTACGACTCCTCCTGGGTGCCGGTCGCCCAGACCTTCGCGGCCTGGGCCGCCGGTGACGAGCAGGCGCTCGTCGACGCCATCGCCCCGGACATGACGGACATCAAGGGCAACGCGGCGTCGGAGAACGGCAACGCCGTCTACACCGCCGTCGAGTGCGCCGATGCCAAGTGGCCCACCAGTTGGTCCAAGTGGGACCGGGACAACAGCGAGCTGCACGAGAAGTACCCGTTCCTGACCTGGTCCAACGCGTGGATGAACCTGCCCTGTGCGACCTGGAAGGCCAAGCAGAGCACCCCGATCGCGGTCGGCGCCAAGCGCGGGCTGCCGCCCGTACTGATCGTCCAGTCCGAGCGCGACGCGGCCACGCCGTACCAGGGCGCGGTCGAACTGCACCGCCGCCTCGCCGGCTCGCGTCTGATCACCGAGAAGAGCGCCGGCTCGCACGGTGTCACCAGCCTGGTGAACCCCTGCATCAACACCCGGGTGGACACCTACCTGCTCACCGGCAAGGTCGACGCCAAGGACGTGACGTGCGCCCCGCACGCCACCCCCGTGGCCCCGGCCGCGGCCGCGGCGAAGTCCCTGTCGTCCGACGCCCCGGCCGAATCCTCGGTCCTCCCGGCGCCGGAGGAGCTCCCCGCCGTCCGGTAAGGACCGGCGGGAGCGGGCGGGAGAAGGCTCAGCGCGTGGTGCGCCGGGCCTTCTTCCGCTGTTCCTCCTCCTCGGCCTTGACCTCGGCCGCGTACCGGTCGACGTACTCCTGACCGGACAGTCCGAGGATCGCGTACATGATCTCGTCGGTGACCGCCCGCAGGACCGCCCGCTCGCGTTCCAGCCCGGCGTACCGGGAGAAGTCCATCGGCTCGCCGAAGCGGATCGTCACCCGCCGGATCTTCGGGATCTTCTTCCCGGGCGGCTGGATCTCGAAGGTGCCGACCATCGCGCAGGGCACCACGGGCACCCCGGCCCCCAGGGCCATCGCCGCCACCCCCACCTTGCCCTTGTAGAGCCGGCCGTCGTGCGAGCGCGTCCCCTCCGGGTAGATGCCCAGCAGCTCGTCCTTGGCCAGCACCGCCAGCCCTTCGCGCAGAGCGGCCTGCCCGGCGTCCTTGCCCGACCGGTCCACGGGGATCTGCCCGGCGCTGCGGAAGAAGGCGGCGGTCAGCCGGCCCTTGACCCCGGGGCCGGTGAAGTACTCGGCCTTCGCCAGGAAGGTGATCCGCCGCTTGAGGATGGCGGGCATCAGGAAGTGGTCGGAGAAGGAGAGGTGATTGCCCGCGACGATGGCGGCCCCCTCGGCGGGGATGTTCTCCAGACCCTCGATCCGAGGTCTGAACAGCAGCCGCAGCAGGGGGCCGAGCAACACGTGCTTGAGCAAGTGGTAGAACACCAGGCCGCTCCTGTCGATATCCCGTTGTCACCGCCATTTTACGAACGGTGAGGCCCGGGGCGCAGGGGGCGGGAAGGGTCCTTCCTCAGACATTGCGAGTTGCGGCCATCCCGGCGGTCAGCAGCCCCAGCACCACCCAGCCGAACCACAGCCAGCCGTTGCTGCCGAGGGCCACGGAATACGCGGCGACGGCCACCAGAGCGGCGAAGGTCATGACGCACATCGCCTTAACGGATCCGGTCATGCCCCATGGTGGCGCGCGAAGGCGGTGTCGCGCTACCGGCCACGCGCTTGGAGCGAGGCGAGATACGCGTTGTATGCAGCCAGCTCCTTGTCACCACTGCGGTCCTCGGCCCGGTCGGACCGCCGCGCGGCCCGCTGCTCGGAGTGGTACCACTGGTAGACGAGGGCGATCAGGACCAGCACCGAGGGGATCTCGCTGAAGGCCCAGGCGATGCCGCCGCCCCACTGCTGGTCGAGCAGCGGGTCGATGCCGAGGGACGTCGGCGGGTTCGCGTACGTCTTGATCATCGGCTGGCTCGCCATCATCAGGGCGATGCCGAAGAAGGCGTGGAAGGGCATGCCCGCGAACAGCTCCAGCATCCGCATCACGTAGCCCGGCCGGTGCGGGCCCGGGTCGATGCCCATGATCGGCCAGAAGAAGATGAGGCCGACGGCGAGGAAGTGGACCATCATCGCGATGTGCCCGGTCCGGCTCTCCATCAGGAAGTCGAAGAGCGGGGTGAAGTACAGGGCGTAGAGGCTCGCGATGAACATCGGGATCGTGAAGGCCGGGTGGGTGATCACCTTCATGTACCGGCTGTGCAGCAGCATCAGCAGCACCTCGCGCGGCCCCTTGTGCCCGCGGGCTGCGGGTGCCAGCGCGCGCAGCGCCAGCGTCACCGGGGCGCCCAGCAGCACCAGGATCGGGGTGACCATGCTGATCACCATGTGCTGCACCATGTGCACGCTGAACATGACCATGCCGTAGTCGTTCAGCTTGGTGCACATCACGAGGAGCACGGTCAGCACGCCCACGGTGAAGGCGATGGTCCGGCCCAGCGGCCAGGAGTCCCCGCGCCGGCGCAGCCGCAGCACGCCCCACCCGTACAGGGCGAGTCCGACCAGCGAGGCGGTCAGGAAGAACGCGTCGAAGGAGAACTCCAGCCCGCGCCCGAGAGTGAACGGCGGCAGGTCCATGTCCATGTGCATGTCCATGCCGTGCCCGCTGTGATCCATCTGTTCACTCCCTTGACCGTGGTGCCCCACCACAGTAATGCCGCCCCCGAGCACTCTTGCGCGCGGGGGCGGCCCAGGATAGAGGGGGCGTACAAAAGGGGCGTCAGAGAACCGTCTGCGCCTCGTCGTACCGATCGGCCGGAACCGTCTTGAGGGTCGAGGTCGCCTCCGAGAGCGGCACCATCACGATGTCCGTCCCGCGCAGCGCGGTCAGCATGCCGAATTCGCCCCGGTGCGCCGCCTCCACGGCGTGCCAGCCGAAGCGGGTGGCCAGGACCCGGTCGTACGCGGTGGGCGTGCCGCCGCGCTGGACGTGGCCCAGGATCACCGGCCGGGCTTCCTTGCCCAAGCGGTGCTCCAGCTCCACGGCGAGCCGGTTGCCGATCCCGGCGAACCGCTCGTGCCCGTACATGTCGGTGCCACCCTCCTCGAACTCCATCGAGCCGGGCCTCGGCTTGGCTCCCTCGGCGACCACGACGATCGCGAACCGCTTGCCCGCGGAGAAGCGCTCGCCGACGATCTCCGTCAGCTCGTCGATATCGAAGGGGCGCTCCGGAACGACGATCGCGTGCGCGCCGGCCGCCATGCCCGAGTGCAGGGCGATCCAGCCGGTGTGGCGGCCCATGACCTCGACGACCATCACCCGCTGGTGGGACTCGGCGGTGGTCTTCAGCCGGTCCAGCGCCTCGGTGGCCACCCCGACGGCGGTGTCGAAACCGAAGGTGACGTCGGTGGAGGCGATGTCGTTGTCGATGGTCTTCGGGACACCGACGATGGGCAGACCGGCCTGCGAGAGCAGGTTCGCGGCCTTCAGCGTGCCTTCGCCGCCGATCGGGATGATCGCGTCGAGGCCGAGGTCCGCGACGTGGCCGCGGGCGCGCTCCACACCGTCGCGCAGGTGCGCGGGCTGGACCCGGGAGGAGCCGAGGATGGTGCCGCCGCGGGCGAGGATGCCGCCGACGGCGTCGAGGTCGAGCTTGCGGTAGTCCGCTTCCAGCAGGCCCTTCCAGCCGTCCAGGAAGCCGATCACCTCATCGCCGTGGTCGACCACGGCACGGTGCACGACGGAGCGGATGACGGCGTTGAGACCGGGGCAGTCGCCACCGGAAGTGAGCACACCTATGCGCATGGCAGGAACGGACCTTTGCAACGTGGGCCGACGACCGGACCACGTCGTCCGGTTGGAACTACGGCCACCCTACAAGCGGTGGAGAGGTGGACTGAACCATCCTCCACATGCTGGTCGTACTCGTCGTACGAAACCACGTCGGCCCGGTTCCCCCTAGGGAAAACCGGGCCGAACACATGATGCGGGGGCCGCCCCGATGAGCGGTCCGCAGGGGCGCTACGCGGGCTGCGTCGCGGCGGCGATGCGCTCCGCGCGCAGCGCCTCGTACCACCGGTCGTCTATGGCCGGCAGCGCGTTCACATCGAGGGCCAGCTTCAGCAGCAGGTCCGCGATCTGCGGGTTGCGGGCCATCACGGGACCGTGCATGTACGTGCCGAACACCGTGTCGTTGTACGCGCCTTCGGTGCCGTCACCGGTGCCGTTGCCACGGCCCATGGTCACCCGGGCGAACGGCTTGGCCGAGGGGCCGAGGTGGGTCACGCCCTGGTGGTTCTCGAACCCCGTCAGCTGCGGCAGGCCCAGGCGCGGGTCGATGTCCCCGAGGACGTCGCCGACACACCGCTCGCCCTCACCGCGCACGGTGACCACGTCCAGGAGGCCGAGGCCCTCCTGGCGCTGTCCCTGGTCGTTGACGAACTCCTGGCCGAGGATCTGGTAGCCGGCGCAGACGGAGAAGACGATCGCCCCGTTCGAGACGGCCCGCTCCAGACCGCCGTCGCGCAGCAGGCGCTCCGCGGCCAGGCGCTGCGGCCGGTCCTCGCCACCACCGATCAGGTAGATGTCGCCCGAGGTGGGGATCGGCTGGTCGCTGCGCACGTCCACGCGCTGCACGTCCAGGCCTCGCTGGCGCGCCCGGCGCTCCACCACGAGGGCGTTGCCCTGGTCTCCGTACGTGCTCAGCAGGTCCGGGTAGACCCACACCAGACGCAGGCTGTTGTCGCTCATGCTCTTGTCCTTTATGGGTACTAGTTGCCGACGCGGCGGCGCACGTCCTGGAAGGCGGTGTAGTTCGCGATCAGCTCGATCTGTCCGGGCGGCGCGAGCTGCACGGCCTCGTCGAGGGTGTCGCACACCCGGAACTCCAGGCCCGCGACCTCCAGGCGGACCGCGAGGTCCAGCTTGCGGTCACCGATCACGAAGATCGGGTGACCGGCCAGCCGCGGGTAGTCCACGTCCCACAGCCAGGAGGTGTCGGTGCCGTCGGCGCCGCGCGCGTTCACCGAGAGGATCACCGGGGTCGGCGGGGGATCGATCAGCGAAAACGTTTCGAGCCAGCCCGCCGGGTTCTTCGCGAGCAGCAGCCGCAGCTCACGGCCCTGGAAGTGCACCACGTCGTAGCGGCCGGCGACGGCCTGGACCTGGTACATCCGCTCCAGCGCGACCTGCGGCGGGACGCCGAAGACGGCGGCCACGGCGGCCGAGGTGGCGGCGTTGGCCTTGTTGGCGCGGCCGGGCAGCTGGAGGTGGATCGGCCAGGCCGACCCGTGCGGGTCCAGGACGTGGTCGCCGGAGAGCACCCAGGTCGGGTTCGGACGCCGGAAGCCGCACTCGCCGCAGAACCAGTCGTCGCCGGGGCGCTGCATGACGCCACCGCAGGAGGGGCACGACCAGGCGTCGTCCTTCCACTCCTGGCCGGCCGCGACCCACACCACGTTCTGGGAGGAGGAGGCGGACCACACGATCAGCGGGTCGTCGCAGTTGGCGACGATGACCGCCTTGGAACCCTGGAGGCCCTCGCGCCACTTCTCCGCGAGCATGCGGGTCTCGGCGGCGCGGTCCAGCTGGTCGCGGGAGAGGTTGAGCAGGGCGATCACCTTGGGGGTGACGTCCCGGGCCACTCCGGCCAGGTACTTCTCGTCCACCTCGATGACGCCGTACTTGGCGTCCGAGCCACCGGCCAGCGCGGAGGTGATGCCGGCCGGCATGTTGGCGCCGAGGGCGTTGGAGACGACCGGACCGCTGGCCCGCAGGGCCTCCGCGATCAGTCGGGTCGTCGTGGTCTTGCCGTTCGTCGCGGAGACGAGGACGACATCGAGATGTTGCGCCAGCGCGGCGAGAAGATCGGGGTCGAGCCTGAGTGCGACCTTGCCACCGATCACCGATCCGCTTCCGCGTCCCGCGGCCCGCGACACCGCCGCCGCGGCCTTGCCCGCCGTCACGGCCAGCTTGGCCCGCGGCGAAAGCGGCTCCGTGTTGCCTGCCATCGTCCCTTGTCCTCCTTGCGTCGGTCGGCCCCAGCCTATCCAGTACCGGCCGGAGCCTTGACCGCGGCGCCCCCGCACCGCCTCGGATCTGCTCATATAGTCGCCCGTCGTAGGCTTACCGCCATGCGACAGCGCCCCATCCCCGGTACCACCGGCCTCGTCCGCACCATGAGCCTGCTGGGTGATCCGGTGCTCCACTCCGCGTGCGCGGAGGTCACCGCATTCGGCCCGGATCTCGACCGGCTCATCGAGGACATGTTCGCCACGATGTACGCCGCCGACGGGGTCGGGCTCGCCGCGAACCAGATCGGCGTGGGACAGCGGGTGTTCGTCTACGACTGCCCCGACGACGAGGACGTCCGCCACGTCGGGCACATCGTCAACCCGCGGCTGGTGACGGCCGACGGGGACGAGTTCCTGGGGCCCGAGGGATGCCTGTCCCTGCCGGGGCTTGAGGCGGGCACGACCCGCTTCGACCACGCGGTGGTGGAAGGCGTCACGTCGGACGGGGCGGCGGTGCGGATCTCGGGAACGGGGTTCTTCGCGCGGTGCCTTCAGCATGAGTGCGACCACCTCGACGGGACGGTGTACGCGGACCGCGTGACGGGACTGCGGGCCCGTCGCCTGCGGCGGGCCATCCGGAAGACCTCCTGGGGGGCCGAGGCGCTGCGCGGCTAGGCCGTCTCTTTCGGATCTTGCCGGGCCCGCGACGCCCGGCACCGCGCCCGG
>NZ_JBSGZP010000364.1:0-7413 GCF_053611065.1 Streptomyces sp. NPDC054840 | reverse complement strand
CTTCGTCGTCCGTTCCCGGCTCGTCCTCGGATCGCGGGCCGCGGACGCCCACGGCCGCGGCGAGTGAAGCGAGGACGGGCTCGTCCGCCTCCCAGCGGCTCAGCGCCTGCCGGTGGGCGGGCGTGTCGGCCACTTCCAGGCGATCCGTGCCGAAGGGCAGCAGCCCGCGCCGTCCCCGTGTCAGCTGACCGGCTTCCTCCAGGGCGGCCTGGTAGGAGGCGGAGAGGTCGCGGCCGCGGCGCCACAGCCAGTCCTCGACCCGCTCGTACGGAGCCTGCCGGGTGAGCGCCGACGAGGCCTCGGCCAGGAGCTCGTCGTCCAAGCCGGGCTGACCGCCCGGCACGATGCGGTCGCCGTCCAGAACGGCGGCCTGCACGTCGAGAAGGTCGATCAGCTCGGCGCCCGCGAGGGCGAGCGACAGGTCACCCTGGCCGACCGAACGGTCCGGCTGCGGATCCATGGCGATGATGAACAGGTCTTTCGCCGTACTCATGAACGGCTCCCCTCGAAGTCATCGGAAGTCGGATCCCGCTGATCGCCTTCCTATGGTCGCACCAACGCCCCCCACCCTCCCGGGGTTCCCGTGCATCGCCCGGACGGAGTGCCGTGCCGGTGGATTCGACAGGGCGGGTGGCCGGACCCTCCGCCCCGCCGACACCGCGCCCTCCGTGAGGGAACGCGGGGCCCGATCAGCCCCTCTTGCCTGATGCGCTACCCCCTAAGGTAGCGATCCGGACCCGAGCGTCCGGACCGGATGGCGCAGAAGGTTCGCTGACTTATGGGTCTGACGAGTGGCACGCTCATGGCTGGCGTCGCGGTGGGCACGGCGCTGTTGTTCGCCCTCACGGTATGGCTGTGGCCCCGGCTGGGGCGGCCCGGCATCCGGTGGGTGCTGGGCCGGGTCGGGCTGCTCGCGCTCGTGCAGTTGACGGTTCTCGCCTCGGTCGGTGCCGCGGCCAACCGGACCTTCCTCCTCTACGACTCCTGGGCCGACCTCGCCGGGACGAAGCGCCATGCCCCGGCCGCCCCGGGCGGCGCGGCCGTGGAGGTGCTGGGCCGACAGGCCCCGGAGGTGCCCGGCGGCCGGAACCCGCAGGTGGGTGGGGTGATCGAGAAGGTGATGATCCACGGCGAGCGGTCCCGGGCAGCTGCCGAGGCGTACGTCTACCTTCCGCCGGAGTACTTCGACAAGAGTGACGAGCGGCGCAGGTTCCCGGCAGCCGTCGTCCTCACGGGCTACCCGGGCATGGCCGAGAACCTCATCAAGAAGCTGCACTATCCACGGCTGGCGTGGAGCCTGGCGAAGCAGAAGCGTGTGCAGCCGATGATCCTGGTGATGATGCGACCCACGATCGCCGGACCCAACACCCAGTGCGTGGACGTCCCCGGGGGCCCGCAGAGCGAGGCCTTCTTCGGCGCGGATGTCGTCAAGGCGGTCTCCGGCACGTACCGCGTGGGCACCTCGCCGCGGAGTTGGGGCATCATCGGCGACTCCACCGGTGGCTACTGCGCCCTGAAGATGGCGGTGCAGCACCCGGAGGCGTACACGGTCGGCGTGGGGCTCTCGGCGGAGTACAGGCCCGAGATCGACCAGTACTCAGGTGATCTGTTCAAGGGGAACAAGGACGAGGAAAAACGATCCGACCTGCTGTGGCACCTGGACCACCGACCGCAGGGGAACTCCTCGTTCCTGGTGACGTCTTCGCTGCGGGGCGAGCCGAACTACGGGGAGACCCAGGAGTTCATCCGCAAGGTGAAGGCGCCGGCGCACGTGTCGTCGATCATTCTGGACAGCGGCGGGCACAGCTTCAACACCTGGCTGCGGGAGATCCCGCCGGCGCTCGTCTGGACGGGCGCGCGGCTCGGCGCCGAATGAGCGGGCAGGTGGGCGGGTAGAGGGGTGGGGGCGTTCGGCGGCTCCGCCGGCAGCCGGGTGAGCCGCGTCTCACCTGACCCCTGCCGCTTGTCTATGCAACGAGTTGCATAGAAAGATCGGGGCATGGCGCTCGACCACGCGATCCTCGTCTCCCTGCTGGAGAAGCCGGGCTCCGGCTATGAGCTGGCCCGCCGGTTCGACCGGTCCATCGGCTACTTCTGGACCGCCACCCACCAGCAGATCTACCGCGTCCTGGGGCGTATGGAGGGCAACGGGCTGCTCGCCGCCCGCGAGGTCCCGCAGCAGGGCCGACCGGACAAGAAGGAGTACTCCGTCGCCGGCCCCGGCCGCACCGCCCTCGCCGAATGGCTGCACGAGCCGATCGAACCCGAGAGCCTCCGCCACGACCTCGCCGTCAAGATCCGCGGCGCGGCCTTCGACGACCCGGCCGCACTGATCCACGAGGTCGAGCGGCACCACCGGGCGCACAGCGACCGGCTGGCCCGCTATCTCGCCGGTGAACGGCGCGACTTCACCGGGCCGGACGCCCCCGCACCGCTCGACGCCGGTCAGGAGCTCCAGCACGTCGTGCTGCGCGGCGGCATCGCGTTCGAGCGGATGACGATCGCCTGGCTCGACGACGTCCTCGCCACCCTCCACCGGCTCGGCGGTACCCCGCCGACCGCCACCGCCTGAACCTCGCCCGAACCGCATCGCGCCGCGGCGGCGGCACCCCCCGCACCCGCCGGCAATCCCCCTCCCCCCGCATTCGCCCGGCCCCTCACCGCGCCTCCTCCAACCCTCGAAAGGTGAACCCCCATGGCAGACGCCCTGCTCTTCAACCCGCACACGTACGACCCGGCGCACTTCGACCCAGAGACCCGCAGGCTGCTGCGCGCCACCGTCGACTGGTTCGAGAGCCGCGGCAAGCGCCGGCTGATCGAGGACTACCGCTCCCGCGCCTGGCTCGCCGACTTCCTCGCCTTCTCCGCGAAGGAAGGCCTCTTCGCGACCTTCCTGACCCCGGCCGCCGCCGGCGAGGGGGAGTCGGACAAGCGTTGGGACACCGCCCGGATCGCCGCCCTGAACGAGATCTTCGGCTTCTACGGCCTCGACTACTGGTACGCCTGGCAGGTCACCATCCTCGGCCTGGGCCCGGTCTGGCAGAGCGACAACGCCGATGCCCGCGCCCGCGCCGCGCAGTTGCTCGCCGAGGGCGAGGTGTTCGCCTTCGGCCTGTCCGAGAAGACCCACGGCGCCGACATCTACTCCACCGACATGCTGCTGCAGCCGGACGGCGACGGCGCCGGCGGATTCCGCGCCACCGGGTCCAAGTACTACATCGGCAACGGCAACGCCGCCGGCCTCGTCTCCGTCTTCGGCCGCCGCACCGACATCGAGGGCCCCGACGGCTACGTCTTCTTCGCCGCCGACAGCCGTCACCCGGCGTACAACCTGGTGAAGAACGTCGTCGACTCCTCCAAGTACGTCAGCGAGTTCCGGCTCGACGAGTACCCGGTCCGCGCCGAGGACGTGCTGCACACCGGCCGGGCCGCCTTCGACGCCGCCCTGAACACCGTCAACGTCGGCAAGTTCAACCTCTGCACCGCCTCCATCGGCATCTGCGAGCACGCGATGTACGAGGCCGTCACGCACGCGCACAACCGGGTCCTCTACGGCCGCCCCGTCACCGCCTTCCCGCACGTGCGCCGTGAGCTGGCCGACGCGTACGTCCGCCTGGTCGGGATGAAGCTCTTCAGCGACCGCGCCGTCGACTACTTCCGCTCCGCCGGCCCGGACGACCGCCGCTACCTGCTCTTCAACCCGATGACGAAGATGAAGGTGACCACGGAGGGCGAGAAGGTCATCGACCTGATGTGGGACGTCATCGCCGCCAAGGGCTTCGAGAAGGACAACTACTTCGCGCAGGCGGCGATCGAGATCCGCGGACTGCCCAAGCTGGAGGGCACGGTCCACGTCAACCTCGCCCTGATCCTCAAGTTCATGCGCAACCACCTGCTGAACCCGGCGGAGTACCCGGCCGTACCGACCCGGCTCGACGCGGCCGACGACGCCTTCCTGTTCCAGCAGGGGCCGGCCCGCGGCCTGGGCTCCGTACAGTTCCACGACTGGCGGACCGCCTACGACGCGTACGTCGACGTGGCGAACGTGGCCCGGTTCCGCGAGCAGGCCGACGCCCTCTGCACCTTCGTGGCCACCGTCGCTCCGGACGAGGAGCAGAGCCGCGACCTCGACTTCCTCCTCTCGGTGGGCCAGCTGTTCGCCCTCGTCGTGTACGGACAGCTGATTCTTGAACAGGCCCGCCTCACGGACCTGGACGGGTCGGTACTCGACGAGCTGTTCTCCGTCCTCGTGCGCGACTTCTCCGGCCACGCGGTCGAGCTGTACGGCAAGGACTCCGCGACGGCGGCCCAGCAGGACTGGGCGCTGGGCGCGGTGCGGCGTCCGGTCGTCGACGAGGAGCGGGCGGCGCGCGTCTGGACGCGGGTCGAGGCCCTGTCCGGCACGTACGAGATGGCTCCGTAGGAACCCGTAGGACCCGTAGACCACGGCTCCGGAGGGGGCCGGCACGGCTCACCACGGCCGGAGCCGGTCCCCTTCCCGGGTCTCACGCCCGCGCGACGCCGCGTACGCCGTTTCGGCTCGGGCTCGGGCGCGGGCTCAGGCGAGCGTGTCCGCCAGCAGCTTCGCGGTCCTGGCGATCAGTGTGTTGTCGCGCGGCGCCGTCGCCTCCGGCATGGTCGAGAGAATGGCAAGGATCATGGGCGGGCGCCCCGGCGGCCAGGCGATGCCCACGTTGTTGTTCGTCCCGTACGAACCGGCGCCCGTCTTGTCCGCGACGGCCCAGTCCTTCGGCAGGCCGGCCCGCAGGCGGTCACCGCTGGTGGTGTTCGACAGCAGCCACCGGTTCAGCCGCTCCCGGTCTCCGGAGTCCAGCGCGTCACCGAGCGTGAGGCGGGCGTACGTCCGCCCGATCGCGCGGGGGCTGGTGGTGTCCGTCACCCGCGACGGCTCCGCCGAGTTCAGCTCGGGCTCCCAGCGGTCGAGCCGGGTCGTACGGTCGCCCAGCGAGCGGCAGAAACGGGTGATCGCGGTGGGGCCGCCGAGCTCGCGCAGCAACAGGTTGGCGGCCGCGTTGTCGCTCTGGGCGATGGCGGCGGAGCAGAGTTCCGCGACCGTCAGGCCGCCCGCGACGTTCTCGGGCTTCTCCGTGATCGACCCGCCGCCCGCGTCCGTGACGTCCTGGAGCGTGTAGTGGACGCGCTTGGCGAGCTGCGCGCCGTCGTGGTCGAGGTCCCGCAGCACGGCCGCCGCGGCGAGCGTCTTGAACACCGAGCACATGGGGAACCGTTCGCCGGCCCGGTGGACCACGCTCCGGCCGGTGGCGGTGTCCAGGGCGTACACCCCCAACCGTGCCCCGTACTCGCGCTCCAGGGCGCGCAGCCCGGCCACCGGCGACGCGGCACTCGCCGTGCCCACCGGCAGTGCGGCTGCGAGCGCCGCCCCCGCTCCCACGGTGAGCAGCGCGCGTCGGGACGTTGATGCGTCCGGGGTCCTCACGTCAGGTCCTCCTCTTCCTGGCCGGCCATGTGCCCTTGAAGATGTCATACGTGATCAATCGGTTCCGGATGGCACGACTTGGCCACCCAGGTGCGCAGCCATGGCGGCCGGGGCGTCCGAGCGGACACGCTCCGGCAGGTGAGGGCGGCTGCAGTAACTGACCGCCGCCCCGCCGCTTTTCGGCCGTGTTCGTGAGTAAGGCCGAATATCGTCGACAACCCCGGCAAACCGCCTCGGCTGCGAGATCACTGTATCGAGTTAACGCCAACGGTTTTCAGGCCCAACTGGGCGTACCGGCCGATACTGTTCCCCCGGATCTGTACGGATTCCCGGAGATTCGCCCCTCTTTTTCCTCGTTCCTTGGTGACGCGCGCGCCCGCCGTTCACACCCTTACGAAGGAGAGCTCACCCGATGACCGTTGACACCAGCCCGGAAGCCCAGCTGGAGCCGCCGCAGCAGTCCAGCCTGAGCACGGCGGCTGCCCGCAACCTCGCCAGCACGACCAAGTCCGCCCCGCAGATGCAGGAGATCACCTCCCGCTGGCTGCTGCGGATGCTCCCCTGGGTGGAGACCAAGGGCGGCACCTACCGGGTCAACCGCCGGCTGACGTACACCGTGGGCGACGGCACCATCGAGTTCGTCCAGGACGGCGCGAACGTCCGGGTGATCCCGCGCGAGCTCGGCGAACTGGCCCTGCTGCGCGGCTTCGAGGACGACGAGGTGCTGACCGCGATCGCCGGCCGGTGCGTGCAGCGCGACTTCCGGGCCGGTGAGGTGATCGTCGAGCGCGGTACGGCCGCCGACAAGATCCACCTGATCGCCCACGGCAGGATCAGCCAGACCTCCGTCGGCAAGTACGGCGACGACGTCGCCGTGGCCGTACTCGCCGACGGCGACCGGTTCGGCGAGAACGCCCTGCTGGACGCCGACGCCACCTGGGACTGCACGGCCACCGCCGAGACGCCCGGCATCCTGCTCACCCTCTCCCGCGGCGACTTCGCCTCCGTGCTCTCCGCGGCGCCACAACTCCAGGAGCACATCAACCGGTTCAGCGCGCTCCCGCACCAGCGCCAGAACAAGCACGGTGAGGCCGAGATCGCGATGTCCGCCGGCCACACCGGTGAGGCGGAGCTGCCCGGCGCCTTCGTCGACTACGAGCTCAAGCCCCGCGAGTACGAACTCTCCATCGCGCAGACCGTGCTGCGGATCCACACCAGGGTCGCCGACCTCTACAACGGGCCGCACAACCAGACCGAGGAACAGCTCAGGCTCACCATCGAGGCGCTGCGCGAGCGCCAGGAGCACGAGCTGGTCAACAACCGGGACTTCGGTCTGCTCCACAACGCCGCCTTCAAGCAGCGGATCCAGACCCACTCCGGCCCGCCGACCCCGGACGACCTCGACGAACTGCTCTGCCGCCGCCGCGGCTCCAAGTTCTTCCTCGCCCACCCCCGGACGATCGCCGCGATCGGGCGCGAGTTCAACGCCCGCGGGCTCTACCCGGATCACGTCGACGTCGGCGGCCAGCAGGTTCCGGCCTGGCGCGGGGTCCCGATCCTGCCGTGCAACAAGATCCCGATCAGCAAGGAGAACACCAGCTCGGTCCTCGTCATGCGAACCGGCGAGGACAACCAGGGCGTCATCGGTCTGCGCCAGACCGGCCTGCCGGAGGAGTACGAGCCGGGCCTCTCGGTCCGCTTCATGGGGATCAGCGAGCAGGCGATCATCTCGTACCTGGTCACCACCTACTTCTCCGCCGCCATCCTGGTGCCCGACGCGCTCGGTGTGCTGGAGAACGTGCAGATCGCCCGCAGGCGGGACTAAGAGGACCTGCCCGACGGCCGTGACAGCCAGGTCACCTGCCTGTCCTGGCCCGCCGAGCGCGCCCGGGATCCGGGCCGACCCACTTACCTCTCCAAGGAGTTACGGATGCCCGATCCTGGGCCTTCCCCTC
>NZ_JBSGZP010000363.1:0-7437 GCF_053611065.1 Streptomyces sp. NPDC054840 | reverse complement strand
GCTGCGGAACACCCTTCCTTGCCACCCGTAGAGGAATCCGGAATCCAGTGAACTCGACCACCCCTTCCTCCAGAGCGTGTGCCGGTATGGCGGTGTTCCTCCTCCCGCTCCTGTCCGCCTGCTCGACCGGTGCCACCGGCCCCGCCGATACCCCACCGCCGACCACGGCGCAGCGGCTCGACGACAGCAAGACCCTCAAGCTGCCTCTGGACGATTACCTGCTGACCACGATCGACGCGGACACACTCGCGCGGGGGCGCGATTCCATCATGCAGCGGTGCCTTGCCGGACTGGGCGCCCCATATACCCCGAAAGCGCGGGGAAGCGCCGATATCGAAACGAACGAGCGGCGCTACGGCCTGGCCGATGCGGAACTCGCGAAGCAGCACGGATACCACGTGCCAGACATGGCGAAAACGGCCGAAGACTACCCATCGGCAATCATGCCGCTCGTCACGGGCGAAGCCACCACGCACAACGGCGTACCCGTACCGGACGGCGGGTGTGCGGGGCAGGCACAGCGAGAACTTCACGAGGCCGATCTGCAGGGAGCCTTGACCCTTCCCCAAAAGCTCAACATGGAAAGCTACCTGAAGTCCCAGAAGGCGCCCGCGGTGGTGAAAGCGACCGAGGCGTGGTCGACGTGCATGAAGGAATCCGGTCACACCTATCCCGACCCGCTCGCCGCGATAAACGACAAGGAATTCAGCGCCGCAACCCCCGGAGCCCTCGAGAAGGAAGTGGCGCTCGCCGACGTACTGTGCAAGCAGAAGGTGAACCTGATCGGCGTATGGTCCGGCGCCGAGAGCGAATATCAGACGTTCTTGATCGAGTCGAATACGGCCGCTCTGGCGGAGCCGCTGCTCGCCAAACAGAAGACCATGTCCGCGGCGAAGGCGGCGACCGGAAAGTAAGGGCCGTCCAGCGATGCCGACCGGGGCGTTCGCCGGACACGGCGACGGCGAGCGGGATGCCCTGGGCATCGGACGGCACGTGCGGCTTGCTGCCCTGCTTGCCGCGATCGACCGGGTCGGGCCTCTAAGCCTTGATCGGTGCGGCCGACCTGGCGGCCCGCTCGATCTTGGCGCAGTGGGCCGCACGGGCTTCTTCGTCGATCTGCCGCTCGTGTTCGGCGCGCAACCCGGTCCGGCCGTCGAGGCCCTCGCGCAGGATATCGGCGTGCCCGGCATGCCGGATGGACTCACCGAGGACATGGACCATGATGGCGAACAGGTTGGTGTGGGTATAGGGCTCCGGCCACCAGGGCACGTGGCCGGGGGCGTCGAGGGGAAGCTCGTCGATCGTCGCGTCAGAGTGTTCCCACGTGCGCCGGTAGAACCCGATGATCTGATCGCGGGTCTCGTCCTCCGTCGCCCACAGATCGCTGCCGTTGGAGTCCTGCCACCGGCACAGCGGTTCCGGGGAAGGGCGGTCGAAGACTTCGCCGAAGTACCTGGCCTCGACGGTGGCCACATGTTTGACCAGGCCGAGGAGGTTGGTGCCGGTCGCTGTCAAAGGTCGGCGGGCGTCGTATTCGGACAAGCCGTCGAGTTTCCAGAGCAGCGCCCTGCGGTCCCGCCTCAGTCTCCCGTGCAGGTCCGCTTTCGCGAATTCATCGATCATGCGGCATGAGCCTGCCATGGACTGCTCGTGGTCTCAAGATCCCGTACGTGGTCCGCAACGACGGGCAGAGCCGAGCTCCGGCCATGGCCGCCGTCCTGTCCTGCTACAAGAAGCTCGCGAAACGTGCCACGTCAGACAGCCGCAAAGGGTCGTCCGGCGGCTGCTGGTGACGGAGCCGGCCGGGGCGGAAACCGCGTGGCTCCCGCGTTCGGGATGCCGGTATCGTCCGGCATCCCGACCCGCCGTACGCGGGCAACGTTCCGAGAGCGACGCACATGACCAGCCGGCAGACAACGACGACCCTGTGGCGCCCCACCGGCCCCGAGGAGCTGGATCTGGTCCGGCAGCTGAACTGGCGTGCGTGGCCGCCCCGGCTCCCCGAGCAGCCGATCTTCTACCCGGTCCTCAACGAGGACTACGCGATCCGGATCGCGCGGGACTGGAACGTGAAGCACAGCGGCGTCGGCTTCGTCACCCGTTTCGAGGTCGATTCGGAGTTCTTGAGCCGGTACCCCGTCCAGCAGGCGGGCGGGCGGACGATCCTCGAACTCTGGGTTCCGGCCGACGAGCTGGACGACTTCAACGCCCACATCGTCGGCGAGATCCAGGTGGTCCACGAGTTCCGCTGAGGCGGGTCACCGACCCCGACCGGAAGCGGCCCCGCACACCGGCATGACCGCGACTCCCCCGAACTGCACGTCCCCGTTCGCGCCCGCCTGAATCGGCGAGATGGTGCGACGCCGGCAGGAGAAGCAGTAGGAGGACCTCACCGGGATTTTTTGGCGGGTGCGGCCGCCAGCGCGGCCTTGGCGACCTCCTTGGCCTTCTGCTCGCAGGCCCCGGACTGGGCGAGGCCGACCCGGACGACCAGATTGCCGTGCCGGACGGAGAGATCACAAGTCCACTCGGGGTCGGCGGTCCTCCAGTACGCCCCGTCGCCGAATCCGAGGCTGTTCACCCTCTTCCCGGCTGCCGCCTCCTTGGCGAACTCACTCTGCTGGAGCTTCGCGTTGGCGGCATCGCCACTACCCCGCTTGACCTCCCACCGGACCATCGCGGTCCACTCGTCGGAGGTGGGTTCGTACCAGGAGCACATCGTCTTCGCCTCGAAGTCACTCGCGCTGTGGAAGTCCTCTTGGGGCTCCCGCCCGGTCAGCGGGATGTGCCGGGTCGCCTCCGGGCAGGCCGGTGCGTCGGTGTAGGCGGCGGCATCGGCACCCTCCACCTTCCGGTCCAGGGCGTACGCCCCCACACCGGCACCCGTCGCCGCCAGCACTCCGGCGGCCACCAGCGCCACGGTCCGCGATCGCCTGCGCGGTGGCGTGGGCGACGGCTCGGTCGGCGGGCTCATCGGCCGGGGAGGAACGGCGGGCGGGGCGGACACCGCGACCTCGGCCGGACGCTCCACCTCCCCCTCGGGCTCGGAGGCGAGCTCCGGCTCCGGCTCCGGATCGGGCTCCGGCTCCGGATCGGGAAGCGATTCCTGCGGCACCGCCACGTCCGCCGACTCACCGGACAACAGCCGGTCGATGTCGGCCCGTTGCGCGGCCAGCATCCGGTCCACCGCAGCCGGCCACTGCCGACCGGCCGGAGCGACCGGCCCGAGGAGTTCGAGCAGCTGCGCCGGCGTGGGCCGGGCGGTCGGATCCTTGGCCAGGCAGCGCTCCACGATCCCGCGCAGGCCGACCGGTACCGCACTCAGGTCGGGGGTGGAGTGCACCACGTCGTAGAGCGTCCGGAGGGTCGAGGCCCCGGCGAAGGGGCTGCTGCCGGTGAACGCCATGACCAGCATCGAGCCGAGCGAGAACACATCGCTCGCCGGGGTCAGCGGCTTGCTCTCGGCCTGCTCGGGCGACATGAACGACGGCGACCCGATCACCCACCCGGTGCGCGTCAGCCCGGCGTCGCGTTCCGCGTCGGCCTCGCCCTCGGTGGCGCGTGCGATGCCGAGGTCGATGACGCGTACGCCGTCCTCGGTGAGGAGTACGTTGTCGGGCTTGAGGTCCCGGTGGATCAGCCCCGCCCGGTGGATCTCCACGAGCGCCGACGCCAGCCCCGCCGCCAGCCGGTGGACGACGGCTTCCTCCAGCACCCCGTCCGTCTTGACCACGGCTCCCAGCGAGGGCCCGGCCACGAAGACCGACGCCAGCCACGGTGTCGGGGCGTCCGGGTCGGCGTCCATCACGGCCGCCGTATAGGCACCGGAGACCTTGCGCGAGGCCGCGACCTCGCGCCGGAAGCGGGCCCGGAAGCCCTCGTCGTCGGCGAAGTGCGCGAGCACCTGTTTGACGGCGACGAGCCGCCCGTCAGGCCCGGCGCACAGCAGTACCCGCCCCATACCGCCCTGCCCGAGCACGCCGGCCACCTTGAACGGCCCCACGTGCGTCGGACCGAAAGGTCCCACGTGCTCCATTTCCCCCCGACTCCCTCCCCGTCGTCAGGGAGCGGATCATACCGAGACGGACCTCAGGAAGGCCTGGAACGCGGCCGGTTGGACGGTGAAGACGGGACCCCCGGGGTTCTTGGAATCCCGGACGGCGACGAGGCAGGGCTGAGCGGTGATCTCGACGCAGTCGCCGCCGGTGTCACCGCTGTACGAGGCCTTGAGCCAGCCGGTGTCACCGAGCGGTGCGCACTCCACGCACTCGCCGCCGGTGTCCCCGCTGTACGAGGACTTACGCCACTGCGCGCCCGTCAGGTTCTGGCTGGTGTCCATAACGCTCCTCCATTACGCGGGCGATCCGTGCCGCCGAGCCCTCCAGGGACAGGGCGGCTGCCTGCAAATGATCGTATCGGAGCGAACCCTCCCTGAGAGCGGGCGGATTGGCCGTCATATGGCCCTGCACGAAGTCCTCGGTGTAGACGATGTCGGGGTCGTCCTCGAACCGCAGGACGGTGAACGAGCCCATCTGCCCCGCATGGGCGCCCGACTCGAACGGCAGGACCTGCACCTTCACCCACTCCCTCCTCTGCAGCTCCAGCAAATGGGCGAGCTGGTTCCGCATGACCTCGCGACCACCGACCTCCTGGTGCAGCACGGCCTCGCTCATCACCACCCACATCAGTGGCGGGTCTTCGCGGTCGAGGATCCGCTGCCGATCCATCCGGGCGGCCACCTTCGCGTCAAGGTCCCCCTCGGTCCGCACCCCGAGCACGGCCCGCGCGTAGGCGGGCGTCTGCAGCAGCCCGTAGACCAACTGCGCCTGATAGGTGGAGATGTAGGAGGCCCGTGCCTCCATCTCCGCGTACGGCTGGAACCACGTCGGCAGCACACTCCGCAGCACCAGCCCCACCAGCCGCGAGAACACCCCGCCGGTGCCCAGCGCCGCGTCCACCCGCTCCGAGAAGTCCCGCGTCGGGACCCGCTTCGTCGTCTCGATCTGGCCGATCAGCGAACCCGTGCAGTAGATGATCTCGCCCAACTGCGCCTGCTTCAGGCCGGCGGCCTCTCTCAGCCGCCGCAGTTCGTAGCCGTAGTAGTCCAGCGGCGAAGCGCTGGGATCGAGCTCGCGGATCTTGACCATGAGGAGGTCACCCCCAAGTTCACGCTGTTCGGCGTTCATGCCGCTGTCGCCGAGCGTAATCAGGCCCCCCACGGACAGGGGGGCGGGATCGTTCAAGTGGTCACCGTCCGGTCGGAATCGGTAACCCTTCGGCACGGTCGGCCATAATGCGAACGTGCGGGAAGAGATCGAAGAGCGGTACGCGCTGGAGGAGTTGCTGGGCCAGGGCGGTTTCGGCGAGGTGTGGCGGGCCGAGGACAGTCGGGTGGGGCGGCAGGTCGCCGTCAAGATCGGATATCCGCAGACGCCCGAGGACACGCGGCGCTTCGAGCGCGAGGCCAGCCTCGCCGGGAACCTCGCGCACCCCAACATCGCCACCATCCACGACTTCGGCCGCACCGAGCGCGACGGGCGCGACGCCGTCTACCTCGTCATGGAGCTGCTCCGGGGCCGTAGCCTGGCCGACGTGCTGGAAGCCGGCGTACCGCCGCTCGCGGACGCACTGGAGTGGGCCGGACGCATCGCGGACGCGCTGGGGGCTGCCCACGCCGCCGGGATCGTCCACCGGGACGTGAAGCCCGCCAATGTGATGGTCACCGACGGCGGGGTGACGAAGGTGCTCGACTTCGGCATCGCCAAGGCCGGGGGCGGCAGCGACGGCGCCACCACGACGGGGCTGACGGCCACCGGCATGGTCATCGGCTCGTTCCCGTACATGGCGCCCGAGCGGTGGACCGGCGGGGCGAACGGTGTGCCCGTGGACGGGCGGGCCGACCTGTACGCCCTGGGCTGCGTCCTCATGGAGCTGGTGACCGGCACCCGCCCCTTCGCCGGGGCGTGCGAGATGCACGAGCTGCTCGCCCAGCACCTCACGGCATGCACCGGGGCGCCCACGCCCGTGACGGCCAGTGGGACGCGCGCAGCCGGGAGCGCGCGCTGAGCGAGCGTGCCTGGCTGGGGGCGCTGCTGCCCGACCTGGAGTGGGCTCTGACCGCCGACAGTCCTGTCCTGCTGGACGTGCGGCGCAGGCTCGCCCACGACGCCTGGCTGGTCGGCGACGTCACCGGCGCCGCGCTCCTGTACCGGCGGCTCTTCCCGAACCTCGCCGAACTCGCCGAGCGCGGCGATCCGGAGGTGGCCCACCGTGTGCTGCGCACCATCGGCGAGGCGGGCGATCCGGCGGCCGCCCTGACCCACATGAACCTGCTGCTGCACCGGCTCCCCTTCCTCTCCGGCATGCAGGGGCCGGCCCAGGAGGTCTCCGACACCCGGGCGGACTTCCGGCGTGCCGTACGGGAGCAGCGGCGGGCGGAAGGGACCGGCGGGACGGGTGGCCTGGCCCGGCTGTTCGGCCGCTGACCGGGCAGCGGCGTACGAGCGCACCCGGCCGTAGCGCCCTACCGACGGGTAAGGCAGCATGGGCCGCCACACGTCGCTCAGCAGGAGGAACACCATGGCCGCCCAGCCCAAGCCGGAGACCCTCGCCGCCTTCGAGGCCGCCAAGGGGTTCATGCCCGTACGGGAGGGTCTCGCCCTGTACGAGGCGGCCACCGCGGCCGGTGCGCTCGGGCTGCCGCTGCTGGAGGTCGGCACGTACTGCGGCCGCTCCACCATCCTGCTCGCCGATGCCGCCCGCGAGGCCGGCGTGGCGGCGATCACCGTCGACCACCACCGGGGCAGCGAGGAGCAGCAGCCGGGCTGGGAATACCACGACCCGACGGTAGTGGACCCGGAGGTCGGGCTGATGGACACCCTGCCCACCTTCCGCCGGACCCTCCACAAGGCGGGGCTGGAGGACCACGTGATCGCGATCGTCGGCCGGTCCCCGCAGGTCGCGGCCGCCTGGGGCGGCAAGCTCGGCTTCGTCTTCATCGACGGCGGCCACACGGACGAGCACGCGAGCGGCGACTACGAGGGCTGGGCCCCGCATGTCGCGAAGGGCGGCACGCTCGTCATCCACGACGTCTTCCCTGACCCGGCGGACGGCGGTCAGGCCCCGTACCGGATCTACTTGCGGGCGCTCGCCTCCGGAGCCTTCGAGGAGATCTCCGTCACCGACTCGCTGCGGGTGCTGCGACGCACGGGCGCGGGCATCTAGGTCGTCTCTTTCGGATCTTGCCGGGCCCGCGTTGCCCGGCACCGCACCGCACCTCGCCGCGTTGTCGGGGCGCCCGAGTACGTCCAGTACACGGGCGCCCCTCCGCCTTGCCGGGCACGGCACCGGAGCCCGCGGCTGGC
The DNA here is from genome assembly GCF_053611065.1 of Streptomyces sp. NPDC054840. Classification (NCBI taxonomy): domain Bacteria; kingdom Bacillati; phylum Actinomycetota; class Actinomycetes; order Kitasatosporales; family Streptomycetaceae; genus Streptomyces; species Streptomyces sp. NPDC054840. The sequence goes on along the minus strand of NZ_JBSGZP010000363.1, from coordinate 73 downwards.
CTGCCGCCCCCCGCTGGCTCCGCCACACCGCCTCCTTGACGTCGTCGTCACCCGGCCGGCCCACCGGCCGCAC
>NZ_JBSGZP010000362.1:0-7441 GCF_053611065.1 Streptomyces sp. NPDC054840 | reverse complement strand
GGCCCGGGCCGGCGACGGCCGGCCCGGCCATGACCACCCCGTGACGAACGGGCTGGGCCGGGCGGCGGAGAAGGGCGACACGGCCGCCGTGCCATCCCGGCCGGCCGGGTAACCGAGGCCGACGCCTGGCTCCCCGGCGGCCGGCGGGCGCCGGACCCGGCCCCTGTGCGCCGGGCACGCGGAGGTCGGCCTGATCCGACGGCGGGTACTAGGCGTCCGGGGTCACCGAGGCGCGGTGCTGCTTGGCCAGCTCCCCGTACATCAGGGCGTTGACCTTGATGCCCTCGCGCTCCTCGTCGGTCAGCTCACGGCGCACCTTGGCGGGCACGCCCGCGACCAGTGAGCCGGGCGGGACGACCATGCCCTGCGGGACCAAGGCCTGCGCGGCCACCAGCGAGCCGGCGCCGATCACAGCGCCGTTCAGCACGGTCGCACCCATGCCGATCAGGCAGTCGTCCTCGACGGTGCAGCCGTGCACGACGGCGTTGTGGCCGATGGAGACGCGCTCGCCGATCGAGACCGGGAAGCCGGGGTCCACGTGCACCGTGCAGTTGTCCTGCACATTGCTGTCGGCGCCGAGCGTGATCGGGCCGCAGTCGGCGCGCAGCACCGCCGAGTACCAGATGCTCGCGCCGGCGGCGAGGGTGACGTCGCCGACCACGACCGAGGTCGGAGCCGTGAAGGCCGTCGGGTCGATGTCCGGGTGCTTGCCGCCGACACCCGCCACGAGTGCCTGAGCCGCCTGGTACGTCATGTTCTCTTCCTGCCGTTCGTCGTCCTGTTGCCGCGCTAACGGCACCGTAGGCCACGCGCGGCGCCGTGCCCGCGATGGGGTGAAGATCACAGGAGTGGGGTCGGGGCGACCCGGGTCCGGCGCACTACCGTGGCCGGGTGCCGAAGAAACAGAACACGTTCTCCTCACTGACGGCCGCGCGCCGCCGGCTGGCGAGCCGCGTGGTTCACACCGGCTGGCGCTGGATGCAGCAGGCCGGTGCGGTCACCGCGCAGACCCCGGGACGGCTCAGGTTCGGGGCGATCGGGGACGGCACCCGTCTCGCCTTCCCGCAGGGCACCGTCTTCGGTGAGCGGTGGATACAGCTCGGTGCGCACTGCATCATCGGGGAGCAGGTCACGCTCACCGCCGGAATGATGCCGGACCTCGACCTGGGCGCCGAGCCGATGCTCGTGCTCGGCGACGGGGTGGTCATCGGCCGGAACAGCCATGTCATCGCCGACGCCCGGATCACCATCGGGTCGAACACCTTCTGCGGCCCCGGCGTCTACATCACGTCCACCAACCACAGTTACGACGACCCGCACGAGCCCGTCGGCCGTCAGTGGCCGCGCAGTGAGCCCGTGGAGATCGGCCCGGGGTGCTGGCTCGGTACCGGCGCGGTGATCCTTCCGGGCGCGCGCCTCGGCCGCAACGTGGTGGTCGCCGCGGGCGCTGTCGTGCGCGGCGAGGTGCCCGACCATGCCGTGGTGGCGGGGGCGCCGGCGCGCATCGTACGGCGCTGGCAGCCGGAGACGGGCTGGCAGCCGCCCCTGCGCACGCCGACGCCGGTGCCCATCCCGGACGGGATGACCCCGGAGCAGCTGCGCGGTCTGGCCGAGCTCACCGAGGCCGAGCACTCGTAGGGACCCCGGAGCCGGAACCGCTCAGCCCGCGGCCAGGAGAACCGTTCCGGCGAGGGCCAGGCCGGCGCCCGCGGCCTGCACCGTGCGCAGCCGTTCCTTGAGAACGGCGAAGGCGGCGAGCGCGGTGATCACCGGGTAGAGCGAGGACAGCACGGCGGCCATGGTGACCGGGCCGTTCTGCGCGGCTATGGAGTACGTGCCGTTCGCCGCGACGTCCGCGAGCCCGACGAAGGCCAGTGCGGGCAGCAGTCCCCACAGGAGCTTCGGGCCCGTGCCGGCCGGAAGGGCGGGTATGCCGCGCCGGGTCTGCGTCCACAGGGCGGCTCCTCCGACGGCGACGTTGGTGACCCGCTGCACGAACAGGGCGAGGAACAGTCCGGTGATGGTGCTGGACGCCTCCGAGATCAGGGCCATCACCGCGCCGAAGCCGAAGGCCGCGACCAGGGTGAGGACGACTGCCTGCCGCTGGACGGGTGCGCCGCGCAGCTCCGGGCCGCCTGCGAGGACGATGCCGACGACTGCCACGGCGATCCCCGCGAACTGGCCGAGCCCGGGCCGCTCGCCCAACATCAGCCCGGCGGTGACGGGCACGACCACGCCCAGGGAACCCAGCGGCGAGACCACGCCCATCGGGCCGAGGGCCAGCGCCTTGTAGAAGCTGAGCATGGCGACAGGCCCGACCACGCCCGCGCCGACCGCGAACCACAGCTGTGGACCGGCCTCCCGCCAAGCGCCCGTGCCGAGGACCACCGCGCCGAGCACCACCACGGCGACGACCTGCGAGACGACGACCACCGTGAGCGCCGGGATCCGGCGGGTCAGCAGCCCGCCGCCGAAGTCGGCGAGACCCCACAGCACGGCTGTGGCCAGGGCGAAGAGGGCGGTCATGGAGCCTCGCAGTACAGTGCAGTGAACGCTGGAGTGCAGCATTGAACACAGGACACGTTAGTGCACTCTGTTGGACTGTGTCATCCAAAATATTGGACGGAATGGTGTCGGATCTCGAACAGCTCACCCAGGCGCTCGCCCGGAACCTCAAGCGGTGGCGCGGCGAGCGGGGTTTCACCCTGGATTCCCTGGCCGCTCGCGCGGGAGTGAGCCGCGGGATGATCATCCAGATCGAGCAGGCCCGTACGAACCCCAGCGTGGGCACCACGGTCAGGCTCGCCGACGCGCTGGGCGTCAGCATCTCCGCGCTCCTCGACCACGACCGGGGCCCGCAGGTCCGGATCGTCCAACCGGACCAGGTGGTGCGGATCTGGTCCAGCGAGGCGGGCAGTTCCACGACGATGCTGATCGGCACCGACGAGCGCGGCCCGATGGAGCTGTGGACCTGGCACCTGGTGCCGGGCGAGGGGACGGACTCCGTCGCGCACCCGTCCGGCACCATCGAGATGCTGCACGTCACGGCCGGGGAGCTGACCCTGGTGGTCGGCGAGGAGGAGTTCCGCGTCCCGGCCGGGGCCGCGGCCACCTTCGAGGCGAACCTCGCGCACTCCTACCGCAACGACGGCTCCGTACCGATGGAGATGACCCTCGCCGTGTCGGTCCCCCCGGTCTCGGCGCCGGTCCCCGCGCACGCGCACGGAGGCGCGCCGGCCCGGCCGGATCGGCAGGACACCTAGGCCGTTTCTTCCGGATCCTGCCGGGCCGGCCCGCCCGGCACGGCCCCTCGCCGCGTTGTCGGGGCACCCGAGTAGGTCCGGTACACGGGCGCCCCTCCGCCTTGCCAGGCACCGCACCGGACGACCTGGGCTCACCCGGCAAGCTCCGGAAGAGGAAGCCTAGAGCGCGGGGATCTCGATCGCGGGGCAGCGGTCCATGACCATCGTCAGCCCTGCCTCGCGGGTGCGGGCGTAGGCGGCCTCGTCGATCACGCCGAGCTGGAACCAGACGGCCTCGGCACCGATGGCGGCCGCCTGGTCGGCGACCGGACCGGCCAGCTCGCTGTTCACGAAGACGTCCACCACGTCCACCTTGAACGGGATGTCCGCCAGCGAGGCGTACCCGGGCTCGCCGTGCACGGTCTCGGCCTTCGGGTGCACGGGGATCACGCGCTTGCCGAACCGCTGGAGTACGCGCGCCACCCCGTAGGCCGCGCGGTCCTGGTTGTTCGACAGGCCCACCACGGCCCAGGTGTCGCCGAGCTCGGTGAGGATCTTGCGGATGGTTGCCGGATCGCCGTACACGTGTGCCGCCTCCTGGTGTTCTCGTCCCCGCCGGCCCTGACCGCGGCTTACCCGCCGCCCCGGACCGGCGCTCTGCCGGGTCAACCGAAACGGCCCGGGCGCGATTCCCCGCTCCCCGCTCCTCGCCGACCGCGGCGAGGTACCGGGACGGCCGGCCACGCGGCCGACGGGTCCACGTTCCATCCCTGCGGGAGCGGCCCGTCGCAGAAGACGCAGACGAAGTCCTCGTCCCGGACGACGTTCAGCTGCCCGCAGTGGAGGCACCTCCGGAACACCACCTCGTGGGTGAAGCCGCCCGGGCGCCCGATCCCGGCCGCGTCCAGGGCGTCCGCGACGGCCGGCCACGAGCAGGTGTCCGGGCAGTATCCCGTCGACTGGTTGCTCACCTCACGGACCACCCACCGCCCGGACTCCCGCCCGAAGGTCATCTCACCGGCGCTCAGCACCGTGCCTCCGCCGGCGCAGACCACGTGCTCGCTCCGCCGCGGCGCGAGCCGCAGCACACCGGCGCGGTCGACGACGAACGTGACCGGATCGGACAGCTCGGCCGCCGCCGGGCCCGACACCCAGCACGCGAACTCCTCGGCCGAGCGGATGCTCCGGCCCTCGCCTTCCGGCCGGACGAGCGCCCTCAGCTCGGCCGGTCCCACGTACCGATAGTTCCACCCCCGCAGTTCCATGTCCGCCAACCTAAGGGCTGTCCCGTGATCCCCGGTGGATCGGCGCATGGCGTCGGATGCGGTGCGTCGCAAGGCGGAGGCGCGTCTGCATACCGGGCGTATTCGGGCGCTCCGCCAACGCGGCGAGGTGCCGTGGCTGTCGTCGTGCCCCCGGCGGGGATCACGGGGCGTAGACCCAGGGGTCTACCCCGACCCCGACCTGCCACGGGCGGGCAGGGGCCCGTTCTGCACCGCTTAGGGTGGTGAGGTGAAGGCAGACCAGTACGTGACGGTGGCCCGTGAGGGCATGCACGAGTCCGAGATCAACCGCTCGCGATTCCTCTGCTCGCTCGCGCCCGCCGCGACCGAGCAGGAGGCCCAGGACTTCGTCGCGCGCATCCGCAAGGAGCACCCCACCGCCACGCACAACTGCTTCGCCTACGTCGTCGGCGCCGACGCGTCCGTCCAGAAGGCCAGCGACGACGGCGAGCCCGGCGGCACCGCCGGAGTGCCCATGCTGCAGATGCTCATGCGCCGCGACATCCGCTACGCGGTCGCCGTCGTCACCCGCTACTACGGCGGCGTGAAGCTCGGCGCCGGCGGGCTGATCAGGGCCTACGGCGGGGTCGTCGGCGAGGCTCTCGACGAGCTCGGCACGGTCACCCGGCGCCGCTACCGGCTGGCCACCGTCACCGTCGACCACCAGCGGGCCGGCAAGACCCAGAACGATCTGCGCTCCACCGGCCGGACCGTGGTGGACCTGCGCTACGGCGCCGAGGTGGAGATCGAGGTGGCCCTCCCGGAGGCGGACCTGCCCGCCTTCGAGGCCTGGCTCGCCGACACCACCGCGGGCAGCGCCGGTCTCACCCTCGGCGGAGAGACGTACGCGCCCTGAGCGCCCCCGGGGACGGGTTAGCGTAGAGGGGTTCAGCGAGCGGGAGACGACCAGGGGGAGACGGCATGCGCGGCGGGGCCGGCGAGTGAAGTTCCTGCACACCTCCGACTGGCACCTCGGCCGGGCTTTCCACCGCGTCAACCTGCTCGGCGCCCAGGCCGTCTTCATCGACCACCTCATCGAGACCGTGCGCGAACGCGAGGTCGACGCCGTCCTCGTCGCCGGCGACATCTACGACCGGGCCGTGCCCCCGCTGCCCGCCGTCGAGCTCTACGACCGGGCCCTGCACCGCCTCGCCGCCCTCGGCGTGCCCACCGTGATGATCTCCGGCAACCACGACTCCGCGCGCCGGCTCGGCGTCGGCGCCGGGCTGATCGACCGGGCCGGGATCCACCTGCGGACCGACCCGGCCGGCTGCGCCGACCCCGTCGTCCTGGCCGACGTACACGGCGACGTGGCGCTGTACGGTCTGCCGTACCTGGAACCCGCCCTGGTCAAGGACCAGTTCGGCGCGGAGAAGGTGAGTCACGAGGCGGTCCTCGGCGCCGCCATGGACCGGATCCGGGCCGACCTGGCCACCCGCGCGCCCGGCACCCGTTCGATCGTCCTCGCGCACGCCTTCGTCACGGGCGGACAGGCCAGCGACAGCGAGCGCGACATCACCGTCGGCGGGGTCGAGGCCGTACCCGCCTCGGTCTTCGACGGCGTGGACTACGCCGCCCTCGGCCACCTCCACGGCAGCCAGACCATCGACGAACGGGTCCGCTACTCCGGTTCCCCGCTCGCGTACTCCTTCTCCGAGGCCGACCACCGCAAGACCATGTGGCTGATAGAGCTGGGTGCGGACGGGGAGATCGTCCGCGCCGAGCGCGTCGACACCCCCGTACCCCGCGCCCTCGCCCGGCTGCGCGGACGGCTGGAGGACCTGTTGCGGGATCCGGCGCACCAGGTGCACGAGGACGCCTGGGTCGAGGCCACCCTCACCGACCCGGTCCGGCCCGACGACCCCATGGCCCGCCTCGCCGCCCGCTTCCCGCACACCCTCACCCTCGCCTTCGACCCCGAGGGCCGCCAGGAGGAGACCGGGGCCTCCTACGCCCAGCGGCTCAAGGGCCGCAGCGACCAGGAGATCGCGGAGGACTTCGTCGCCCACGTGCGCGGCGGCGGCCACGCGGACGAGGCCGAACGGGCGGTCCTGCAGGGCGCCTTCGACGACGTACGGGCCGACGACAGCCACCGGGAGACCCACCGATGAGGCTGCACCGACTGGCCGTGACCGCCTTCGGACCCTTCGCCGAGCCCCAGGAGATCGATTTCGACGCCCTGTCCGGCGCCGGTATCTTCCTGCTGCACGGACCCACCGGAGCCGGGAAGACCTCCGTGCTCGACGCCGTCTGCTACGCGCTCTACGGTTCCGTGCCCGGCCCCCGCCAGGCCCCCGGCACCACCCTGCGCAGCGACCACGCCGCCGCCCACACCCCGACCGAGGTCACCCTCGAACTCACCGCGGGCGGCCGCCGCCTGGAGATCACCCGCCGCCCCGAGCAGGAGCGCCCGAAGAAGCGCGGCACGGGCACCACGAAGGACAAGGCCCAGAGCCGGCTGCGCGAGCACACCGGCGAGGGCTGGGAGCCGCTCAGCCGCTCCCACCAGGAGATCGGCGAGGAGATCGAGCAGCTGCTCGGCATGAGCCGCGAGCAGTTCTGCCAGGTCGTGCTGCTGCCGCAGGGGGAGTTCGCAAAGTTCCTGCGCGCCGACGAGGCGGCCCGCGGCCGCCTGCTCGGCCGGCTCTTCGACACCCGCCGCTTCGCCGCCGTCGAGGCCCTGCTCGGCGAGCGCCGCCGGGCCGCCGAGGCCAAGGTCCGGGCCGGCGACGAGAAGGTGCTCCACACCGCACAGCGGCTCGCCCAGGCCGCCGGCGACAGCGCCGACCTGCGGGCCTGGCCGATGCCCGGCCACCAGCCGGGCGACCCCGGGCTCGCCGAGGCCGTCCGGGCCTGGGCGGCCGTCGCCCGGTGCGCGGCCCGCGAGCGCCTCGACGTCGCCGAGTACGCGCTGGC
>NZ_JBSGZP010000361.1:0-7462 GCF_053611065.1 Streptomyces sp. NPDC054840 | reverse complement strand
GGTCCGTGAGGGCAAGGAGGAGGCGGGCGCCAAGTTCGCCGACTACTTCGACTTCGCCGAGCCGTTCACCGCGCTGCCCTCGCACCGCGTCCTCGCCATGCTGCGGGGGGAGAAGGAGGACGTCCTCGACCTCACCCTGGAGCCGGAGGAGCCGAGCGAGACGCCCGGCCCGTCCACGTACGAGGGCATGATCGCGCGCCGCTTCGGCGTCGCCGACCGCGGCCGCCCCGGCGACAAGTGGCTGGCCGACACGGTCCGCTGGGCCTGGCGTACGAAGATCCAGGTGCACCTCGGCATCGACCTGCGGATGCGGCTGCGCCAGGCCGCCGAGGACGAGGCCGTACGGGTCTTCGCCTCCAACCTGCGCGACCTGCTGCTCGCGGCTCCCGCCGGCACCCGGGCGACCCTCGGCCTGGACCCGGGCTTCCGCACCGGTGTGAAGGTCGCCGTCGTGGACGCGACCGGCAAGGTCGTGGCCACGGACGTGATCTACCCGCACGTCCCCGCCAACAAATGGGACGAGTCCCTCGCCAAGCTCGCCCGCCTGGCGAAGGAGCACGCCGTCGAGCTGGTCGCCATCGGCAACGGCACGGCCTCCCGCGAGACCGACAAGCTGGCCGGGGACCTCATCACGCGGCACCCGGAGCTGAAGCTCACCAAGGTGATGGTCTCGGAGGCGGGCGCCTCCGTGTATTCGGCCTCCGCCTTCGCCTCGCAGGAACTGCCGGACATGGACGTGTCGCTGCGCGGCGCCGTCTCCATCGCCCGTCGCCTGCAGGACCCGCTCGCCGAGCTCGTCAAGATCGACCCGAAGTCGATCGGCGTCGGTCAGTACCAGCACGACCTGTCCGAGGTGAAGCTCTCGCGCTCGCTCGACGCGGTCGTCGAGGACTGTGTGAACGGCGTCGGCGTCGACGTCAACACCGCCTCCGCACCGCTGCTTTCGCGGGTGTCGGGCATCAGCGGCGGCCTGGCCGAGAACATCGTGGCCCACCGCGACGCCAACGGCCCCTTCCGCAGCCGCAAGGGGCTGAAGGACGTGGCCCGGCTCGGCCCGAAGGCGTACGAGCAGTGCGCGGGCTTCCTGCGGATCCGCGGCGGGGACGACCCGCTGGACTTCTCCAGCGTGCACCCCGAGGCCTATCCGGTGGTCCGGGGCATGGCCAAGACGGCGGGCAGCGAGGTGGCGGCCCTGATCGGCAACTCCGGTGTCCTGCGCTCGCTGAGGCCGGAGCAGTTCGTCACCGAGGCGTTCGGTCTGCCCACCGTCACGGACATCCTGCGCGAGCTGGAGAAGCCGGGCCGCGACCCGCGCCCGGCCTTCAAGACGGCCACATTCAAGGAGGGCGTCGAGAAGATCGGCGACCTGGCCCCGGGGATGATCCTGGAGGGCGTCGTCACCAATGTGGCCGCCTTCGGCGCCTTCATCGACATCGGCGTCCACCAGGACGGGCTCGCGCACGTCTCGGCGCTGTCGAAGAACTTCGTCAAGGACCCGCGGGACGTCGTCAAGCCGGGCGACATCGTCCGTGTGAAGGTCATGGACGTCGACATCCCGCGCAAGCGGATCTCGCTGACCCTGCGGCTGGAGGACGAGGCCGGGGCGGAGCGCGGAGCGGGTGCTCCCCGGCAGCGCGAGGACCGGCGGGGCGGCGGTGGCGGCGGTGGCCGTCCGCCGCAGCAGCGCGGCGGGTCCGGTACCCGCGAGGGCGGCCGGAACCAGGGCCAGGGCGAACGCGGTCAGGGCGAACGCGGCCAGGGCGGCCAAGGCCGTCGGCAGGGCGGCGGCGCCCCCGCCCCCGCCCCCGCCAACAGCGCGATGGCGGACGCCCTGCGCCGCGCGGGCCTCACCTCCCCCGAGGAGCGCCGCAAGAGGTAGGAGCCGTCAAGGGTGCCTTGCAGCCACCCGGCACGTGCGGGTCTTCGTACGGAGTGGCCGAATAGCTTCCCCACCTGGGGACTTGCCTTGCCAACTCCCGTACAAGATCTGTAGGGATGGTGGAACGCCCGTTCGTCACTCGGCGGACGGGCTTCCGTGTTTTCCCCTCAGGACCGCATTCCCCGAGGCCGCCTCGAAGGCACAGGACGCCATGCCCATGCCCACACACGCCTACCACCGTTGCCCCGGAAAGGGTCCGAAGAGGGATCACATGCCCCACCGGCAACTCAGCATTCGCAAAAGGTGCGAGCAGATTCTCGGCCATCTGGATCTGACCCACCCCTTCTCCCTCGACGACCTGTGCCGCCGGATAGCCGAGCGGCGCGGCCGCCCCATCCGGCTCCACCCGCTCCCCAAAGAGGCGGCCGAGTCCGGAGTCTGCGGATTGTGGGTGGGCACCGCCAGCGTCGACTACGTCTTCTACGAGGCGCAGACCACGCCACTGCACCGGGAGCACATCGTCCTCCACGAGCTGGGCCACATCCTCTTCGGCCACCACTCCCTGGAAGGGGAGGAGGCCGACGGGCACGCACCCGTGGTGCTCGGGCGCACCAACTACACCACCCGGCAGGAGCAGGAGGCGGAGATGCTCGCCAGCATGATCCGCATCCGCACGGCGAACGCCGGCCCGCGGTCCGCGAACGGCGCGCGCGGCACCCTGGCCCGGCTGGAGTCCGCCATGGGATACGAGCGGGGCACCGATGGCAACTGACCTGACCGCCTTCGGCAACTGGCTCGCCGTCCCCGGTGTCATGTGCCTGTGGGCCGCCGTCCTGCTCCGTGCCCCCGGAGCCCTGCGCTCCCCCCAGCAGCGCGGCCTGTGGCTGGCCGTCGCCACTGCCGCCGCCGCGATGACCCTCAACCTCCCGGACGTCGTCTCGTACGCGATGAGCCGCGGCCCGGGCTACGCCCACACCATCGGCCTCGTCCGCAACCTCATCGGGGTACTGTCGGCCGGCGCCGTGCTCTACTTCGTGGCTGCCACCACCCGCGGCCGCAGGCTCCAACTCACCGCCTGCGTCGCCACCGTGGCCTGGCTCACCGCCCTCCTCGCCCTGGACGCGGCCGCGCCCGGCCACGGCACGCACACCATGCCCCCGGTCGGCGACCCGGTGCCCTCCCTCGCGTACTGGCTCGTGCTCATCTCCGCGCACGTGGTCGCCAACATCGTCTGCGTGGCCCTCTGTTCGCGCTACAGCCGCCGTACCGAGAGCCGGGGGCTGGCCGCCGGCCTGCGGCTGTTCGGCCTCGGTACCGCTCTCGCCGGACTGTTCTGGCTGGCGTACCTGCTCAAGGCCCTCTTCGGCAGCACCTGGGCGATGCCCGCCCTCCCGCTGCTCATGAACCTGCACGGCCTGCTGCGCGCCGCCGCGATCCTCGTGCCCACCCTGTTCACGCTCCGCCGCACCTGCGCCGACATCGCCACGGCCTGGCGACTGTGGCCGCTGTGGCGCGACCTGGTCGAAGCGGTGCCGCACGTGGCTCTCAACAAGCCGCGCGCCTGGCGGATGATGGAGCTGCTGTGGCCGCCGGTGCCGCGCAACCTGCTCGTCTACCGCAAGGTCATCGAGACCCGCGACGCGATCCTGATCCTGGGTGAGTACGTGACCCCGGGCGCCCTGGAACAGGCCCGCGGCCAGGTCACCGGCCACGGGGTCCCCGAGCAGCGGGCCACCGCCGCCGCGCTGGCCCGCGTACTGAAGGAGGCCCGGCAGGCCAAGCTCGACGGAGCGCCCGGGCAGCCGGGGGAGGCGGCCGCGCTGGAACTGCCCGCCGCGATCCACACCTCGCAGGAGGGCGGGGACCTGGCCGACGAGGCCCGGTTCCTCGTCGACGTCGCCCAGGCGTACGCCGCGCCGGCCACCACAAGGAAGTGAAACGGTCGTGACCACCGTACTGATCACCGGCGCCTCCGCCGGACTGGGCGCGGCCTTCGCCCGGGGCTTCGCCGCCAAGGGCTGCGACCTGGTCCTCGTCGCGCGCGACAAGGACCGGCTCGACGCCGTCGCCGCCGAACTGGCCCGGGAGTACGGCACCGCGTCCGAGGTGCTGCCCGCCGACCTGCTGGACCCGGCGGACTGCGCGGCCGTCACCGAGCGGCTCGCCGCCTCGGCCCGTCCCGTGGACATCCTGGTCAACAACGCGGGCTTCGGACTGCCCGCACCCTTCCCGTACAGCCCGGTCGAGGACGAGGAGCGGATGCTCGACCTGCTGGTCAAGGTCCCCCTCCGACTCACCCACGCCGTCCTGCCGGGCCTGCGCGCACGTCGCCGGGGCGCTGTCCTCAATGTCTCCTCGGTGGCGGGGCTCCTGCCGACCGGGACCTACGGAGCCGCCAAGGCCTGGATCACCGCCTTCAGCGAGTCGCTCCGGGTGGACATGGCACCGTACGGGGTCCGGGTGCTGGCCGTGGTCCCCGGTTTCACCCGCACCGAGTTCCAGGAGCGCGCCGGGATGGATGTCAGCGCGCTGCGCGAAGCGGTCTGGCTGGAGCCGGAGGCCGTGGTCGCGCAGGCCCTGAAGGACCTCGCCCATCGCCGCCCGGTCAGCATCACCGGCCGCCGCTACCGCGCCTACGCCCTCGCCGTCCGGCACCTCCCGCGCACGTTCGTCGCGGGCAGGATGGCCCGTAAGCGCCGGCCGCCGGCGGACCGGGAGGTCTGAGCGGGCCCGGTCCGCAGCCCGGGCCCGTACGCGCCCGGGCCACGGGCAGCGCAACCCGCCCGGACAGGACCTAGAGCTCCGTGACCTTGCCGCCGGAGACCTCCAGGCGGCGGGTCACGTGCACCGCGTCCAGCATCCGGCGGTCGTGCGTGACCAGCAGGAGGGTGCCCTCGTAGGCGTCGAGCGCGGCCTCCAGCTGCTCGATCGCCGGGAGGTCGAGGTGGTTGGTCGGCTCGTCCAGGACCAGCAGGTTCACCCCGCGGCCCTGGAGCAGGGCCAGCGCCGCCCGGGTGCGCTCGCCCGGGGAGAGGGTGGCCGCCGGGCGCAGGACGTGGGCCGCCTTGAGGCCGAACTTGGCCAGCAGGGTGCGGACCTCGGCCGGCTCGGTCTCCGGGACCGCCGCGCAGAAGGCTTCCAGCAGCGGTTCGTCGCCGAGGAACAGGCCGCGCGCCTGGTCCACCTCGCCGACCAGGACGCCGGAGCCGAGCGTGGCGGACCCGGAGTCCGGGGCCAGCCGGCCCAGCAGGACGGCGAGGAGGGTGGACTTGCCGGCGCCGTTGGCCCCGGTGATCGCCACCCGGTCCGCCCAGTCGATCTGCAGGCTGGCCGGGCCGAAGGAGAAGTCCCCGCGCCGGACGGCCGCCTCGCGCAGAGTGGCCACCACGGACCCGGAGCGCGGGGCCGCCGCGATCTCCATGCGCAGCTCCCACTCCTTGCGGGGCTCGTCGACGACGTCCAGCCGCTCGATCGCCCGCGCGGTCTGGCGGGCCTTGGCGGCCTGCTTCTCGCTGGACTCGCCGCGCAGGTTTTTGCCGATCTTGTCGTTGTCGGAGGCCTTGCGGCGGGCGTTGCGCACGCCCTTGTCCATCCAGTTGCGCTGCATCTGGGCCCGGCCTTCGAGGGCCGACTTCTTGCCCGCGTACTCCTCGAACTCCTCGCGGGCGTGGTCGCGGGCGCGCTCGCGCTCTTCGAGGTAGGAGTCGTAGCCGCCGCCGTAGAGGTTGATCTGCTGCTGGGCGAGGTCGAGTTCGAGGACCTTGGTGACCGTCCGGGTGAGGAACTCGCGGTCGTGGCTGATCACGACCGTGCCGGCCCGCAGCCCCTTGACGAACCGCTCCAGCCGCTCCAGACCGTCCAGGTCCAGGTCGTTGGTGGGCTCGTCGAGCAGGAAGACGTCGTAGCGCGAGAGGAGGAGCGAGGCGAGGCCCGCGCGGGCCGCCTGGCCGCCGGAGAGCGCCGTCATGGGCAGGTCGAGACCGACGGCGAGGCCGAGCTCGTCGGCGACCTCCTGGGCCCGCTCGTCGAGGTCGGCGCCGCCGAGGTTCAGCCACATGTCCAGCGCGGTCGCGTACGCGTCGTCCGCGCCCGGCGTTCCGTCCACCAGGCCCTGCGTCGCCGCGTCGAGCTCGGCCTGGGCGGCCGCCACGCCCGTACGGCGGGCCAGGAACTCCCGGACCGACTCCTCGGGGCGGCGCTCCGGCTCCTGCGGGAGGTGGCCGACGGCGGCGCCGGGCGGGGAGAGCCGCAGCTGCCCGGTCTCGGGGGTGTCCAGCCCGGCGAGCAGCCGCAGCAGGGTGGACTTCCCGGCGCCGTTCACGCCGACGAGGCCGATGACGTCGCCCGGGGCGACGACGAGGTCGAGATCGGCGAAGAGGGTGCGCTCACCGTGCGCGGCGGTGAGCTTCTTGGCGACGAGGGTTGCAGTCATGATGTGCCGATCCTATCCGCGCCGGGACCGCACCCGGCATGGCCGGATAGGTGGGAAGCACGTCATTGCGGCCATCGCGGCGACGGAACACCATGAAGCCATGTCGTCATCGCCGCGCAACGTCCTCGTCCTCCTTTACGACGGGGTCCAGAGCCTGGACGTGACGGGGCCGGTGGAGGTCTTCGCCGCGCTCGCCCGCTTTCCGGGGCGGGCCGGGTACGCGATCCGGACGGTTTCTCCCGCAGGAGGGCCCGTGCGCACCGGCAGCGGACTGACGCTGGTGCCGGACGGGGACCTGGAGAGCGCCCGGCCGGGGCCCGGGACCACGGTGCTGGTCCCGGGGGGACGGTTCACGGGAGACTTCGAGCCCCGGATCACCGACTGGCTCCGTACCCACGGGGGTGGCGCGGAAAGGCTGGTCTCCGTCTGTACGGGCGGACTGCTGCTGGCCGAGGCGGGGCTCCTGGACGGGCGGCGGGCGACGACGCACTGGAACGCCTGCGAGCGAATGGCACGGGACTACCCGGCCGTCGCCGTCGAGCCGGACCCGATCTACGTACGGGACGGACCGGTGGCCACCTCGGCCGGGGTCACGGCGGGGATCGACCTCGCCCTGGCGCTGGTGGAGGAGGACCACGGGCAGGACGTCGCCCTGACGATCGCCCGGCATCTGGTGGTGTTCTTGCGCAGGCCCGGCAACCAGGCGCAGTTCAGCGCCCAGCTGGCCGCCCAGACGGCCCGGCGCGACCCGCTGAGGGACGTGCAGCAATGGATCACCGAGCACCCGGAGGAGCCGCTGGGCGTCGAGCACCTCGCCGCCCGTGCCCGGCTGTCGCCGCGGCACTTCGCGCGGGCCTTCCAGGCGGAGACCGGGGTCACGCCCGGCCGGTACGTCGAACGGGTCCGGGTGGACCATGCGCGGCGGCTGCTGGAGGAGAGCGGGGAAGGGATCGCACAGATCGCCCGGGCCTGCGGGTACGGGAACCCGGAGGCGTTGCGCCGGGCCTTCGTACGGATCCTCGGCCAGCCGCCGGCGGAGTACCGCCGCCGCTTCGGCACGTCGGGCCCCTGAGCGCCGCCCCCGGTGCTCCGAGAAGGAGAAAGAGCCGCCCCACGCGGGCGGAGCCGTGTTCCGACCATCGCTCCGGAGG
>NZ_JBSGZP010000360.1:0-7484 GCF_053611065.1 Streptomyces sp. NPDC054840 | reverse complement strand
GGCGCACCCTCACCGCGGACCCGTCCGCCGGCCCCGGGCCCGGCCGGCCGGGCCGGACCACCGCGGCCGCGGACCTGCGCCGCCCGCCGGACGGCGCCCGGCCGGGAGTGTACGAGGCCGCGGCGCGCGCCACCCGGAACCTGCTGGACCGCCAGGACCCCGAGGGCTGGTGGAAGGGCGACCTGGAGACCAACGTCACCATGGACGCGGAGGACCTCCTGCTACGGCAGTTCCTCGGGATCCGGGACGAGGCCACCACCCAGGCCGCAGCCCTCTTCATCCGCGGCGAACAGCGGGAGGACGGCACCTGGGCCACCTTCCACGGCGGACCGCCCGAACTGTCCGCCACCATCGAGGCCTACGTCGCGCTGCGTCTCGCCGGGGACGCGCCGGACGCCCCGCACATGAGCCGTGCCTCGGCCTGGATCCGGGCCCACGGCGGGATCGCCGCAGCCCGCGTCTTCACCCGGATCTGGCTGGCCCTCTTCGGCTGGTGGAACTGGGACCACCTGCCCGAACTCCCGCCCGAGCTGGTCTTCCTGCCGCCCTGGGTGCCCCTGAACATCTACGACTTCGGCTGCTGGGCCCGCCAGACCATCGTCCCGCTCACCGTGGTCTCCGCACTGCGCCCGGTCCGCCCGGCACCCTTCGCCCTCGACGAGCTGCACGCCGACGCGCGGACGCCCAACCCCGCCCGCAGACTCGCCCCGCTGACCAGCTGGGACGGCGCCTTCCAGCGGATGGACAAGGCCCTGCACGTCTACCGGCGGTTCGCCCCGCGCAGGCTGCGCCGGGCCGCGATGACCACGGCCGGCCGCTGGATCGTCGAACGCCAGGAGAACGACGGCTGCTGGGGCGGGATCCAACCCCCCGCCGTGTACTCGGTCATCGCCCTGCACCTGCTCGGCTACGACCTCGGACATCCGGTGATGCGCGCCGGACTGGAGTCCCTGGAGCGGTTCGCGGTGTGGCGCGCGGACGGCGCCCGGATGATCGAGGCATGCCAGTCCCCGGTGTGGGACACCTGCCTCGCCGCGATCGCCCTGGCCGACGCGGGCCTGCGCCCCGACCACCCGGCGCTGGTCAGGGCAGCCGACTGGATGCTCGGCGAGGAGATCGTCCGCAAGGGCGACTGGGCCGTACGCCGGCCCGGCCTCGCCCCCGGCGGCTGGGCGTTCGAGTTCCACAACGACACCTACCCCGACATCGACGACACGGCCGAGGTGGTCCTCGCCCTGCGCCGGATCAAGCACCCGGACCCGGCCCGGGTCGAGGGGGCCATCGCCCGCGGGGTGTCCTGGAACCTCGGCATGCAGTCGAAGAACGGAGCGTGGGGCGCCTTCGACGCCGACAACACCAGCCCCCTGCCCAACAAGCTGCCCTTCTGCGACTTCGGCGAGGTCATCGACCCGCCCTCGGCCGACGTCACCGCCCACGTGGTGGAGATGCTCGCCTTCGAGGGCCGGGCCGGGGACGCCCGCACCCGGCGCGGCATCGCCTGGCTGCTCGCCGAACAGGAGGCGTTCGGCGGCTGGTTCGGCCGCTGGGGCACCAACTACGTGTACGGGACCGGCTCGGTGGTCCCGGCCCTCACCGCCGCGGGCATCGCCCCGGGACATCCGGCGATCCGGCGGGCCGTGCGCTGGCTGGAATCCGTACAGAACGAGGACGGCGGGTGGGGCGAGGACCAGCGCTCCTACAAGGACCCGTCCTGGGCCGGGAAGGGCGCCTCGACCCCCTCGCAGACCGCCTGGGCGCTCATGGCCCTGCTGTCGGCCGGCGAGCGCGAGGGCAAGGCCGTCGAGCGGGGCATCGCCCACCTCGTGGAGACCCAGAAGGAGGACGGCACCTGGGACGAGCCCTACTTCACCGGCACCGGCTTCCCCTGGGACTTCTCCATCAACTACCACCTGTACCGGCAGGTGTTCCCGCTCACCGCGCTCGGCCGCTACCTGTACGGGGAACCGTTCGCGCCGGCCGCAGCGCGCCCGGCAGCGGCCGGGGAGGCATGATGTCCGCCGACGGGGACCGGGCCCGCGGGCCGGACCCGCTGCTGGTGGCCTGCGCACTGCGCATCGAGCAGGCGGCGCTGCGCAGCGCCGGCCGCGGTCCGGGGCGCGGATCGGCCGGAGGGTACGTCCTGCTGCGCACCGGGATGGGCCCACGCGCGGCCGAGCGGGTCCTCGGCCGGGCACTGGAGCGCCCGGGAACGGACCGGGCCGCCGTCCTCGCGACGGGGTTCTGCGCCGGGCTGGTCCCCGGCATGCACCCCGGGGACCTGGTCATCGCGGAGGAGACCCGGGACCCGCGGGGGATCGTCACCTGCACCGGCAGCGCCCTGCTCGCCGAGGCACTGGCCCGGGCCGCGCCCGGCCGGACCGTGCACCGCGGCGCGCTGACCGGATCCGACCACGTCGTCCGCGGCCAGGAGCGCGCGCAGCTGCGCTCCACCGGAGCCATCGCCGTCGACATGGAGTCCGCGGCCACCCTGTGGACCGCCACCCGGGGCGGTGGGCGTCCGGTTGCGGCCGTCCGGGTGATCGTGGACGCTCCGGAGCACGAGCTCGTCCGTATCGGCACGGTTCGCGGGGGAATATCGGCCTTCCGTGTCCTGCGTGCCGTACTGCCCGCGTTTCATGAATGGCACCGTTCGTTGCTGCTCCCCAGGAGGTGAGCCAGATGGCCATGCCGCTGCGCCAGTCCATCAGGGTCGGGACGTATCTTCTCGAACAGAAGCTCCGCAAACGCGAGAAGTTCCCGCTGATCGTCGAACTGGAACCGCTCTACGCCTGCAACCTGGCCTGTGAGGGGTGCGGGAAGATCCAGCACCCGGCCGGGGTGCTCAAGCAGCGCATGCCGGTCGCCCAGGCGGTCGGCGCCGTGCTGGAGTCCGGTGCGCCCATGGTGTCCATCGCGGGCGGCGAGCCCTTGATGCACCCGCAGATCCACGAGATCGTCCGACAGTTGGTGGCCAGGCGGAAGTACGTATTCCTCTGCACCAACGCGATGCTGCTGCGCAAGAAGATCGAGAAATTCACCCCCTCCCCCTATTTCGCCTTCGCCGTGCACATCGACGGTCTGCGCGAGCGCCACGACGAGTCGGTGGCCAAGGAGGGCGTCTTCGACGAGGCGGTCGCCGCCATCAAGGAGGCGAAGAAGCGCGGATTCCGGGTGACGACCAACTCCACCTTCTTCAACACCGACACCCCGCAGACCATCATCGAGGTACTCAACTACCTCAATGACGACCTCCAGGTCGACGAAATGATGATCTCGCCCGCCTACGCCTACGAGAAGGCGCCCGACCAGGAGCACTTCCTGGGCGTCGAACAGACCCGAGAACTCTTCAGGAAGGCCTTCGCGGGCGGCAACCGGCGCCGCTGGCGGCTCAACCACTCCCCGCTCTTCCTGGACTTCCTGGAAGGAAAGGCCGATTTCCCCTGCACGGCCTGGGCCATTCCGAATTACTCCCTCTTCGGCTGGCAGCGCCCCTGCTATCTGATGAGCGACGGTTACGTACCGACGTACCGTGAGCTCATCAACGACACCGACTGGGACAAGTACGGCCGCGGTAAGGACCCGCGCTGCGCGAACTGCATGGCGCACTGCGGCTACGAGCCCACCGCCGTCCTCGCCACCATGGGCTCCCTCAAGGAAACCCTGCGCGCGGCCCGGGAGACCGTGGCCGGCAACCGGGACAAGCCGGCATGACCGGGCGGCCACAGGAGGAAAGGGGCGGCCGGGGCCAGGGCTTCGACCTCGGCGCCCTGCTGGCCGAGCGCGGGGCGGAGCGGTACGAGCTGCACGCCCGGCACCTCAACCACCAGTTGCCCCGCATGCTGCACACCATCGGCTTCGACAAGGTCTACGAGCGGGCCGAGGGCGCCCACTTCTGGGACGCCGAGGGCAACGACTACCTGGACATGCTGGCCGGGTTCGGGGTGATGGGCCTGGGCCGGCACCACCCGGTCGTCCGCCGGGCCCTGCACGACGTCCTGGACGCCCAGCTCGCCGACCTCACCCGCTTCGACTGCCAGCCGCTGCCGGGACTGCTCGCCGAGAAGCTGCTCTCGTACAGCCCCCACCTGGACCGGGTCTTCTTCGGCAACAGCGGCACCGAGGCGGTGGAGACGGCCCTGAAGTTCGCCCGGTACGCCACCGGGCGCCCCAGGATCCTCTACTGCGACCACGCCTTCCACGGGCTGACCGCGGGCTCCCTCTCGGTGAACGGGGAGAGCGGGTTCCGCGACGGCTTCGCACCGCTGCTCCCCGACACGAGGATCGCGCTCGGGGACCTCCCGGCCCTGGAGCGCGAGCTGAAGCGCGGGGACGTGGCCGCCCTCGTCGTCGAACCGGTCCAGGGCAAGGGGGTCCTGGCCGCCCCGCCCGGATTCCTGCTCGCCGCGCAGGAGATGCTGCACCGGCGGGGGGCGCTGCTCATCGCGGACGAGGTGCAGACCGGCCTCGGACGTACCGGGGACTTCTACGCGTATCAGTACGAGCCGGGCGTGGAGCCGGACCTGCTGTGCGTGGCGAAGGCGCTGTCGGGCGGATACGTCCCGGTCGGCGCGACCCTGGGCAAGGACTGGATCTTCAAGAAGGTCTACTCGTCCATGGACCGGGTGCTCGTGCACTCCGCGAGCTTCGGGTCCAATGCCCAGGCCATGGCGGCGGGCCTCGCGGTCCTGTCCGTCATGGAGGACGAGGAGGTCGTGGCGAACGCCCGGGTCATGGGCGACCTGCTGCGCGGGCGCCTCGCCGCGCTGGTGGACGAGTACGAGCTGCTGCACGAGGTGCGGGGGCGCGGGCTCATGATCGGCATCGAATTCGGCCGGCCCACCTCGCTGGGCCTGCGCAGCCGGTGGACCATGCTGCAGGCGGCCCGCAAGGGGCTCTTCGCGCAGATGGTCGTGGTGCCGCTGCTCCAGAAGCACCGGATCCTCACCCAGGTGTCCGGGGACCACCTGGAGGTGATCAAGCTGATTCCGCCGCTGATCGTGGACGAGGGGGACGTGGACCGCTTCGTCGGGGCCTTCCGCGAGGTCATGGACGAGGCGCACGGCGGGTCCGGGCTGATCTGGGACTTCGGCAGGACGCTGGTGAAGCAGGCCGTCGCGACGCGCTGACGGCCCGCCCACCCCGTGAGGGAACCGGTCCGGCCGGTTCCCTCCTCCGTCAGATGAGGAGCCGGTCGCGCAGCCGGCCGAGGGTCTCGGGCGTCAGCCCGAGGCCCTCTTCCAGGTAGCGGTCCACCCCGCCCCAGACCTCGTCGATGGTGTCGAAGGCGGCCGCCAGGTACTCGGCGCGGGCGTCGAAGAGCGGCGCGAGTATCTCCATCACCTCGGGGGAGCGGGCGCCCGCCGACTCGTCGGTGCGGCGCACGCGATAGCGGCGGTGCGGGGCGTTCGACTCCAGGTAGTCCGTCACGATCGCCTCGCGCTCGACGCCCAGCGCGAGCAGGGTGACGGCGATCGACAGGCCGGCCCGGTCCTTGCCGGCCGCGCAGTGCATGAGCGCGGGCACGCTGTCCTCGGCGAGGGCGTGCACGACCCGGCTGTGCTCGGCGGTGCGCTGCCGGATGATCTCGCGGTACGAGTGCGACATCCGGGCCGCGGCCTTGCCGTCGCCCAGGATCGCGCGGAGCTGGACGAGGTCGCCGTCGCGGACCAGTCGCCAGAACTCCCGTCCGTCGGCCGGGTCCGAGAGCGGGATGCTGACGTTCCGGACGCCGGGCAGCTCGACGTCCGGCCCCTCCAGTGCGTGGTCGGCGACGTTGCGGAAGTCGAAGATGGTGTGGAGGCCGAGCGAGGCGAGAAACTCTGCGTCGCTTTCGGTGGCATGTGCGAGATGTCCGCTTCGGAACAGTCGTCCCGTACTGACCGTTCGCCCATCAGAAGTCGGCAATCCGCCCACATCGCGGAAATTGCGCACTCCGGACAGTTCCGGCTCCTGTATCTGCTGGGTCAAAGCAACTCCTCCGCCATGCCGTGGGTCCTCTGTCCGAATTACACTACTTGGCGCCAACTTGCCATATCCGGAGGCGAGATCGGCCACGTCCCCGTGAGCCAGATCATACGGTGACCGTGAGTGGCTGATCGCCAAAGGCGAATGGCCCCGTCGGAGCGGTTGTTGGCGGGCGGGAATGGACGGAGGGTGACGGGAATTCCGTCGGTCCCTCATGTCTGTGATTCCGTCAGGAAATTCGCCGCTTGTTCCGTGCGGCCGCAAGGGATTACCTTCGCGATCGATCCGGGTGGACCGCCAAATCCTGCCGCCTCCCGGAAACCGCATCCGACCTATTCGCGCGGCAGGAGCGGGGGAACCAGGTAAGCCGCTGTCCCGGAGATCTTTTCGCCGGGACGGCTCGGGGTGAAGTCGTTCATGGTCCCGTACATGTGCGGCCGGACATCTCCAGTCCGAACCCGACAGCTCACCTCGCAGGCGCCGGAGAGGAAATTCGTCATGCCTGCACAGGGTAAGCACCGCCGCCCCAAGTCCCTTTCCCTTCCGCGCGGTTTCGCCGCCGCCGGAACCGGTGGCGCCGTCCTCGCGCTGCCGCTCATCGGTGCCGCCGGCGCCCACGCGGCCGGCGCCCCGGCCGCCGCGACCGCGGTGACCCCCGCGGTGGTGTCGCAGGCCCCCCTCGCCCCGCTGTCGGCGCCCGTCGCCGCCGTGCAGGCCGCGCCCACCGTCTACACCGTCGTCCCGGGCGACTACCTCTCCAAGATCGCCGCGGAGCGCCACCTGTCCGGTGGCTGGCAGCGGCTCTACGCCGACAACCGCGAGGCGGTCGGTGGCAACCCGTCGCTGATCCACCCGGGCCTGAAGCTGCACCTCGGCGGTTCCGGCGAGGCGGCTCCCTCCGAGGCCGAGGCCGCCCCGGCCCCGAAGGCCGAGCCCGACGCGAAGCCGGCCGCGCAGGCCGCCCCGAAGCCGGTCCGCAAGCAGGCCGAGCAGGCCGCCCCGGCGCGGCGGGAAGCCGCCACCGAGTCCCGGGCCGAGGCCCCCGCCGCCGCCCCGCAGTCGGCCGCCGGCTTCGTGGCCCCGGTCGGCGGTGGCATCTCCACCCAGTACAAGGTCGCCGGCAGCATGTGGTCCTCCGGCTACCACACCGGCGTCGACTTCATCGCGAGCTCCGGCACCACCGTCAAGGCCGTCGGCGCGGGCACCGTGGTCTCCGCCGGCTGGAGCGGTTCGTACGGCAACGAGGTCGTCATCCGGCACGCGGACGGCATGTACTCCCAGTA
Organism: Streptomyces sp. NPDC054840; assembly: GCF_053611065.1. Lineage (NCBI taxonomy): Bacteria > Bacillati > Actinomycetota > Actinomycetes > Kitasatosporales > Streptomycetaceae > Streptomyces > Streptomyces sp. NPDC054840. The sequence goes on along the minus strand of NZ_JBSGZP010000360.1, from coordinate 237 downwards.
CGCCCACCTCTCCCAGCTCTCCGTCTCCTCCGGCCAGAGCGTGACCGCCGGCCAGGCCATCGGACTCTCCGGCTCCACCGGCAACTCGACCGGCCCGCACCTGCACTTCGAGATCCGCACGACCCCGTCCTACGGCTCGGACATGGACCCGATCGCCTACCTCCGCTCCAAGGGCGCGAGCCTCTGACGGCACCCGCCGCCGGAGCACCGACACGCGTGAGGCCGGGACCCGAGGGG
>NZ_JBSGZP010000359.1:0-7508 GCF_053611065.1 Streptomyces sp. NPDC054840 | reverse complement strand
GTGCGGGCCGCTGCGTCGGGAGGGGGCGGGGGTCAGAGGCCCAGGTCTTTGATGATCTTGGCTACGTGGCCCGTGGCCTTCACGTTGTAGAAGGCGTGCTCGACCTTGCCCTCCTCGTTGACGACCACCGTGGAGCGGATGACCCCGGTGACCGTCTTGCCGTACAGCTTCTTCTCGCCGTACGCGCCGTACGCCGTCAGCGTCTCCTTCTCCGGGTCGCTGACCAGGGTGACCTTCAGGTCCTCCTTCTCACGGAACTTCGCCAGCTTCTCCGGCTTGTCCGGGGATACGCCGATGACGTCGTAGCCGTGCCCCGTCAGGAAGGACAGGTTGTCCGTGAAGTCGCAGGCCTGCTTCGTGCAGCCCGGGGTCAGCGCGGACGGGTAGAAGTAGACGATCACCTTGCGGCCCTTGTGGTCGGCGAGCGAGACCTCGTTGCCGTCCGCATCGGGCAGGGTGAAGGCGGGGGCGGTGTCGCCCGGCTGGAGTCGCTCGCTCATCGGGACACTCTCCTCGGGAGGGGATCGGTATGGCATGAGACTAAGCTGACAGACTGTTCATGGCGGACTACGCCCCACAGACCACGACGACGGAGGCAGCGCGGTGCCGGAAGCCAGGACCCCCGCACAGATCGAGGCGGACATCGTCCGCCGCCGTGAGCAGCTCGCCGAGACGCTCGACGAGATCGGCGTGCGCATGCACCCGAAGACGATCATCGGGGACGCAAAGGCACGGGTCGCCTCGACCGTCGACCAGAACGCCGGGCGGGCCTTCGCCCAGGCCAACCGGATCGTGACGGATCTGCGGGACGGTCTGCGGTACGACGACGGGAGCCCGCGCATCGACCGGATCGTGCCCGTCGCGCTGGTCGCGGTGAGCCTGGTCGGGCTGCTCGTGGTGTCGGCGCGCCGCAAGCGCGGATGACCCTGAGCGGTACGGGACGGGCGCGGGCAGGTAGGTTCGTGGCGTGAGCGAGAAAACCACCCACGACAAGCTGCCCATTCGCATGCTGCACGACCGCGTGCTCGTGAAGTCCGATCTGCCGGAGGGCGAGCGGCGCTCGGGCGGCGGCATCCTGATTCCGGCGACGGCCGCGGTGGGCAAGCGGCTGGCCTGGGCGGAGGTGGTCGCGGTCGGGCAGAACGTCCGGACGGTCGAGCCCGGTGACCGGGTGCTGTACGACCCCGAGGCGCGTGCCGAGGTCGAGGTGCGGGGTGCGACGTACGTGCTGATGCGCGAGCGGGATCTGCACGCCGTGGCCGCGGAGCGGCTGGAGGGGTCGGAGGACTCCACCGGGCTGTATCTCTGAGGTTGTGGAAAAGGGCTGGTGGCGCAGGTCACCGGCCCTTTTTGTCGCCCTTTGCTACGGTGGAGGGGAACCCCGACGAGACGCGCCGTACCGGGTACGACAAGACGACGCACCCCGTATCGCTCGTTGTCTCGGAGGTGCCGTCATGGCATGGGTTCTTCTTCTCGTCGCCGGTCTGCTGGAGGTCGGCTGGTCGATCGGCATGAAGTTCACCGAAGGTTTCACCCGGCTGTGGCCCAGTGTGTTCACGGGTGCCGGGATCGTCGCGAGCATGGTGTTGCTGTCCTATGCCGCGAAGACCCTGCCCATCGGTACGGCGTACGGGGTGTGGGTGGGCATCGGCGCCGCCGGTGCGGCCGTGGTGGGTATGGCGGTGCTGGGTGAGCCCGTCACCGCCGCCCGGATCTTCTTCATCTGCCTGCTGCTGGTCGCCGTGGTGGGGTTGAAGGCGACCTCCGGTCACTGACGGGCTTATTCGAGGAACGCCGACGGCGGGCGCGGGCCTTCCGCGGGGCCTCCGTCGCTGCCCTGCGCGCTGCCCTGGGTGCTGCCTTGCGTGCCCTGGGTGGTGCCGCCCTGGTCGCCGCCCTGGGTGGTGCCGCCGTTGTCCTGACCGCCGTTGTTCTGACCGCCCTGGTTCTGGCCCCCGTTGTCCTGGCCGCCCTGGTTCTGGCCTCCGTTGTTCTGTCCGCCCTGGTTGCGCCCGCCCGTCGGGTTCGACGGTGAGGGCCGGGTCGGGCGCTCGGGGGCGCCGGGCGAGGGCTCGTCGGGGGTCTGCTGCGGCGGTTCGGATTCCCGGCCGGGCGGCGGGGGTTGTGCGGCGCCGGGCTGGAGTTCCAGGTCGAAGTCGACGGGGTCGGTGCCTTCCAGGGCGGTCTTGGTGTACGCGGCCCAGATCCGGGCGGGGTAGCCGCCGCCGCCGATGCGGGCCTCGCCGAGGGCGCCGTAGAGGGATTCCAGCGTTCCGGTGTCGGGGTCCTGGCCCATCATCGAGATCACGGTGACCAGGTCCGGGGTGTAGGCCGCGAACCAGGCCGAGCGGTCCAGTTCGCCGGTGCCGGTCTTGCCCGCGGCCGGGTGGCCGGCGGCGAGGGCGGCCGTACCGGTGCCGTTGTCCACGACGCTGACCAGCATGGACGTGGTGGTGTCGGCGGCTTCGCGGCTGATGGCCTGGCTGGGGGTGCGCTGGGGGAGGCCGATGGTGTCGCCGCCCTTGGTGATCTTCTCGACGAAGGTGTACGGGGTGCGGCGGCCGTGGTCGGCGAGGGTGGCGTAGGCCTGGGCCATGTCCAGGACGCCGGCTTGCAGGGTGCCGAGTGCCATGGCCGGGCCGGTCACGAAGTTGGGGGTGTTCTCGGGGATGCCGAGGTCGATGGCGGTCTTCTTGACCTTGGCGGCGCCGACGTCGACGGCCATCTGCGCGTACACGGCGTTGACGGAGAGGTCGGTGGCGGTGTTGACGGTGATGTTCCCGTAGGAGACCTGGCCTTCGTTCTCGGGGGCGAAGCGGATGCGGCCGCCGACGACCGGGCGTTTGTTGTCGCCGTTGTAGATCGTGTGGGGGGTGATCCGGCGGCCGTCCTGGGTGCGGGAGCCGTTCTCGACGGCGGCGGCGAAGACGAAGGGCTTGAAGGTGGAGGCGACCTGGTAGTCGTGGCGGGTCGCGTTGTTCACGTACTGCTTGGTGTAGTCGATGCCGCCGTACATGGCGAGGACCTTGCCGGTGGCCGGGTCGATGGAGACGCCGCCGGCCCGGACCAGCCGGTCGGCCTTGCGTGTCCCGGGTTCGAGCTTGCTGACCATCTGGCTGTCGACGGCGTCGACGAGGGCGTTCTGGCGGCGTTTGTCGATGGTGGTGGTGATGCGGTAGCCGCCTTCGGCGAGGGTCTTGTCGTCGAGGATCTCGTTGTCGACGATGTAGTCCTTGATCGCTTCGACGAGGTAGCCGCGCTGGCCGGACAGGCCGGCGGCGGCGCGGACCTTGCCCGGTTCGGGGAACCGGGTCGTCGCGCGTTCGGCGGCGGTCAGCCATTGCTTCTTGACCATGCCGTCGAGTACGTAGTTCCAGCGGGCGAGGGCGCGGGGGCGGCTCTGGGGGTGGGCGACGACGTCGAAGGCGCTGGGGGAGTTGAGGAGGGTGGCGAGGTACGCGCCCTCGGCGGTGGTGAGTTTGTTGACGTCCTTGCCGTAGTAGGCCTGTGCGGCGGCCTGGATGCCGTAGGCGTTGCGGCCGAAGTAGCTGGTGTTGAGGTAGCCCTCAAGGATGTAGTTCTTCGACTTCTCGCGACCGAGTTTGATCGCGATGAAGAACTCCTTGGTCTTGCGTTGGAGCGTCTGTTCCTGGCCCAAGTAGTAGTTTTTGACGTACTGCTGGGTGATGGTCGAACCGGACTGGGTGCCCTTGCCGGTCGCGGTGTTCCAGGCGGCGCGGAGCATCGCCTTGGGGTCGACCGCCCGTTCGGAGTAGAAGTCCCGGTCCTCGGCGGCCAGTACGGCCTCCTGCACGGACAGGGGGATCTGTGACAGCGGCACGTTGACGCGGTTGACCTCGCCGTCGCGGGCGATCTGGGAGCCGTCGGAGTACAGGTAGACGTTGGACTGCGCGGTGGCGGCGGCGTTGGCCGGCGGGATGTCGACCAGCAGGTAGCCGGCGACGAGGGCGCCGCCGATCAGCAGGGCGATGACCAGGATGCCGCCCAGGACCATGCGCCAGCTGGGCAGGAAGCGGCGCCGGCCCGTTCTTCGGCGCCGGGCCTGCTTCCCCGGCCGGCCCTGGTGCGGCCCCTGCTGTGGAGTTTGCCCCGGCCCTGACGGGTGCGCCCACGGCTGCGGTACGTCGGGCGGGGTGTCGGGGTCGCGAGGGGTCCAGCCCGGGGGTGGTGACTGGTCGCTCATCTCCAGGACTCCTCGACGCCGTTCAAAATATCCACTTCCGTACCTCATGGTGTCTACCCGATGGCCGTTGATTCCGCTCCGGACGGGCATAAATCGGTCGCGTGGCTCGCCCCTCCGCACTAAGCTCGCGCGCTTTGGCCGACGTAGGAACGACGTGGGAAACGGAGGGATACGGTGCGCCGGAGAGTGCGTCTCCACCTGGCGGTCGCGGCAGGCGGATTCAGGCGGTACGCCACCTACGGGACGGCGACAGCGGCCGGGGTGTTCACCAATACCGTGTTCGGGTTCATCGTCGCGTACACGTACATCGCGCTGTGGGACGAGCGTCCCGGACTCGGCGGATACGACCAGGCGCAGGCGCTGACCTTCGTCTGGGTGAGCCAATCGCTGCTGGCCGCCGCCGCCCTGATCGGCGGTGGCTTCCAGGAGGAGCTCCAGGAGCGGATCAGGACCGGCGACATCGCGGTCGACCTCTACCGGCCCGCGGACCTCCAGATGTGGTGGCTCGCGGCCGATCTGGGGCGGGCGGCCTTCCAGTTGCTGGGCCGCGGGGTGGTGCCGCTGGTGGCGGGGGCGCTGGCGTTCCCGCTGGCGCTGCCCGTCGATCCGCTGCGCTGGCTGCTGTTCCTGGTGTCCGTCCTGCTGGCGCTGGTGGTCAGCTTCGGGCTGCGCTACATGGTGGGGCTGGTGGCCTTCTGGCTGATGGACGGGGCCGGCATCAACATCATGGCCACGGTCGCCTCGGTCTTCTTCTCGGGGATGCTGCTGCCGCTGACCGTCTTCCCGGGCGGCTTCGGCGAGTTCGTCCGGGCCCTGCCGTGGGCGGCGATGCTGCAGGTGCCGATGGACGTCCTGCTGGGCAAGCACGCGGGGGCCGGGGGCGCGGCCGAGGCGCTGGGCTTCCAGGCCGGGTGGGCGCTCGTACTGCTGGGGGCGGGTCGGCTGGTGCAGTCGGCCGCGACGCGGAAGGTGGTGGTCCAGGGTGGCTGAGGCCGAGGCGGAGGTGACGGCGGTACCGGCGCGCGTCCGGCCGCGGGAGCGGGATGTCGCGGGGGCCGGGGAGGCGCGGCGCGGCGGCCCGGTCCGGGAGGGGCTGCGCGGCTACCGGCTGATCGTCGCGATGTGGATCCGCTCCACGATGACGTACCGGACGTCCTTCGTCCTGACGACCGTCGGGCACGCGGCGATCACGCTGCTGGACTTCGTCGCCATCTACATCATGTTCTCCCACGTGGACGCGCTCGGCGGCTTCACGCTGCCCGAGATCGCCCTGCTGTACGGGTCCTGTTCGGCCTCCCTGGGTCTGGCGGACATGCTGCTGGGGAACACCGACCGGATCGGAGCCCGGATCCGCGACGGCTCGCTGGACACGATGCTGGTGCGGCCGGTCCCGGTGCTCGCGCAGGTCGCGGCGGACCGGTTCGCGCTGCGCCGGCTGGGCCGGATCGGTCAGGGGCTCGGGGTGATGGGCTGGGCGGTCTGGACCCTGGACGTGGACTGGACGGCCGGGAAGGTGCTGCTGGTGCCCGTGATGGTGATCGCCGGTGCGGCCGTCTTCGCGGCGGTGATGGTGACCGGGGCGGCCTTCCAGTTCGTGACCGGGGACGCGGCGGAGGTGCAGAACTCCTTCACCTACGGCGGCTGCACGATGCTCCAGTACCCGCCGACGGTCTTCTCGAAGGACCTGCTGCGCGGGGTGACCTTCATCGTCCCGCTGGCCTTCGTCAACTGGCTGCCCGCGCTGCATGTGTTGGGGCGGCCCGATCCGCTGGGACTGCCCGGGTGGGTCGCGTACCTGAGCCCGCTGGTGGCCTTGGTGGTGTTCCTGCCCGCGTCGCTGGCGTGGCGCGCGGGAGTCCGTTCGTACCGAAGCACGGGGAGCTAGAGCTGTGGCGGATGCGCTGATCTCGTTGGACGGGGTCGAGAAGGTCTTTGACGTACGGCGCCGGGTGGGCCTGCTGCGCCGGGAGAAACGCCAGGTCAGGGCGGTGGACGGGATCAGTTTCGAGGTCGCCCGGGGTGAGATGGTCGGCTATATCGGGCCCAACGGCGCCGGGAAGTCCACGACGATCAAGATGCTGACCGGCATCCTGACCCCGAGCGGCGGCCGGCTGCGGGTCGCGGGCATCGACCCGGCGCGGGAGCGGATGCGGCTCGCCCACCGGATCGGGGTGGTGTTCGGGCAGCGCACCACGCTGTGGTGGGACCTGCCGCTGAAGGACTCGTACGGGCTGATGCGGCGGCTGTACCGGGTGCCGCGGGCGCGGTTCGAGGAGAATCTGGAGCGCTGTGTGGAGCGGCTGGACCTGGCCGAGCTGCTGGACGTCCCGGTACGGCAGCTGTCGCTCGGGCAGCGGATGCGCGGGGACATCGCGGCGGCGCTGCTGCACGATCCGGAGGTGCTGTACCTGGACGAGCCGACGATCGGGCTCGACGTGGTGAGCAAGGCGAAGGTACGGGGTTTCCTGCGGCAGCTGAACCAGGAACTCGGCACGACCGTGCTGCTCACGACGCACGACCTTCAGGACATCGAGCAGCTGTGCGAGCGGGTGATGGTGATCGACCACGGGCGGCTGATGTACGACGGGCCGTTGGGCGGGCTGCACGCGGCGGGGGCGGTGGGGGAGAGCGAGCGGACGCTGGTGGTGGACCTGGAGCGGGAGCTCGCGCCGATCAGTGTGGCGGGGGCGCGGGTGGTGAAGGTGGAGGGGCCGCGGCAGTGGCTGGCGTTCCCGGCGGGGACGTCGGCGGCGCCGCTGGTGGCGGCGGTGGCGGCGGACTATCCGCTGGTGGACCTGTCGGTGCGGGAGCCGGACATCGAGGACGTGATCGCGCGGATGTACGCGGGCCGGGGCTGAGGCTTCCGCGAACCGGGGGAAGGCCAGGGAAGGCCAGGGAAGGCCCCGGGGAAGGCCAGGAGGAAGGCCACGAGGACGGCCAGGGGGGAAGGCCACGAGGACGGCCAGGGGGGAAGGCCACGAGGACGGCCAGGGGGGAAGGCCACGGGGAAGGTCAGGGGAAAGCCCGGGACGATCCGGGGACGATCTCAGGGGCTGAGCCGTACAACTCCCCGGCAACCCTGCCTAGTCTGGTCGGCATGAGTGACGAGCGGCCGGAGAAGCCGTTGCCGGAGCTGAGGGCGTCGGACGCCGACCGGGACCGGGTGGTGGAGCGTCTGCGGGACGCCGTCGCCGAGGGCCGGCTCGACATGGAGGAATTCGAGGAGCGGCTCGACGCGGTCTACAGGTCGCGGACGTACGCGGAACTGGAACCCCTGACGCGGGACCTGCCGGCACCGCCGGAC
>NZ_JBSGZP010000358.1:0-7517 GCF_053611065.1 Streptomyces sp. NPDC054840 | reverse complement strand
GCCCCATCCGGCCTCGCCGGCCATCTCCAGCCTCGCCGGCGTTTGAGGCAGGGGGCACCTCCCGGCGGAGCCGGGTTTCCCGGGGCGCCGCCCAGGACCCCGCGCCTCGAACGCCCGCGAGGCCGAACGCGGACGGAGCCCCAGCAGGCCGACCGCGAGGCGCACACGGCAGAGAGGACGTCATGCTCGACCACCTGATCAAGGGCGCGACCGTAGTGGACGGCACCGGTGCCCCCGCCCGCGTCGCGGACGTGGGGATACGCGACGGCCGGATCGCGGCGATAGCCGCACCCGGCACCATCACCGAAGAGGCCCGCACCACCGAGGACGCCACGGGGCTGGTCCTCACCCCCGGCTTCGTCGACCCGCACACGCACTACGACGCCCAGCTCTTCTGGGACCCCTACGCCACACCCTCCATGAACCACGGCGTGACCACCGTCGTCGGCGGCAACTGCGGCTTCACCCTGGCCCCGCTCAACCCGGCCCGCCCCGAAGACGCCGACTACACCCGCCGCATGATGAGCAAGGTCGAGGGCATGGCCCTCAAGGCCCTGGAGGAGGGCGTCGACTGGACCTGGTCCACCTTCGGCGAGTACCTCGACGCCCTGGAGGGCCGGATCGCCGTCAACGCCGGCTTCATGGTCGGCCACTGCGCGCTGCGCCGGCACGTGATGGGCGAGGACGCCGTCGGCGGCCGGCCCACCCCCGAGCAGATGCAGCAGATGCTCGACCTCTTCCACGACGCCATGAACGCCGGTGCCTGGGGGCTGTCCACCACCCAGTCCTCGACCCACTCCGACGGTTCCGGCGCCCCCGTGGCCTCCCGCCACGCCCGCCCCGCCGAGCTGCTCGCCCTGTCGAAGGCGGTCGCCGAACACGAGGGCACCCAGCTGGAGGCGATCGTCGCCGGCTGCCTCGACCAGTTCTCGGACGACGAGATCGACCTCTTCGTGGAGATGAGCGCCGCCGCCGGCCGGCCCCTGAACTGGAACGTCCTCACCATCGACGCCTCCGTCCCCGAACGGGTCCCGCGCCAGCTGATCCCCAGCGAGCGCGCCCGCAAGGCCGGCGGCCGCATCGTCGCGCTGACGATGCCCATCCTCACCCCCATGAACATGTCGCTCGGGACCTTCTGCGCGCTCAACCTCATCCCCGGCTGGGGCGAGGTCCTCGGCCTGCCCGTCCCCGAGCGGATCGAAAAGCTCCGCGACGCCGACGTACGCGCCGAGATGCTGCGCCGCGCCGACAGCAAGGAAGCCGGTGTCTTCCGCCGCCTCGCCCACTTCGGGCGCTACGTCATAGGCGACACGTACAGCAAGGAGAACGAGGGCCTCTCCGGCCGGGTCGTGAACGACATCGCCGCCGAACGCGGCCAGGACCCCTTCCACTGCCTGGTGGAGATCTGCGCCAACGACGACCTGCGCACGGTGCTCTGGCCGATGCCCACCGACAACGACCCGGCCAGCTGGGCCCTGCGCCAGGAGACCTGGCAGCACGAGGACGTCATGCTCGGCGGATCCGACGCCGGCGCGCACCTGGACCGGATGTGCGGAGCCCCGTACACGACCCGCTTCCTCGGGGACTGCCTGCGCGGCCGCAAGCTGGTGCCGCTGGAGCAGGCCGTACGGATGCTCACCGACGACCCGGCCCGGCTGTTCGGGCTGCGCGAGCGCGGCCGCCTCGCCGAGGGCTTCCACGCCGACCTGGTCCTCTTCGACCCGGAGCGGATCGAGGCCGGTCCCGCGACCCTGGTCCACGATCTGCCCGGCGACAGCCCGCGGCTGGACGCGCGGGCCATCGGCATCGTCTCGGTACGGATCAACGGCGTGGAGACCGTCCGCGACGACGGGGTGACGGGGGCCGTTCCGGGCATCGTGCTCCGGTCCGGCCGGGACACGAGGACGGTGAGCACCCGATGACCGGCGTGCAGCAGACGCTCTACATCGGCGGCGAGCGGGTGGAGCCCGCGGGCGGCCACTACGAGGTGATCGACCCGGCGGACGAATCGGTCGTCGGGCTCGCGCCCGAGGCCTCGCGCGCCCAGGTCGAGGAGGCGGCGCGCGCCGCGGCGGAAGCCTTCGAGGGCTGGTCCCGTACGACGCCCGAGGCACGCGCGGCGATCCTCGACCGGGCCGCGGACATCATGCAGCGGGAGTACGAGCCGTGGGCGGTCCTGGCCCGGCAGGAGACGGGCGCGCCGACCGGCATCGCGCGCGGCATGCAGGTCGGGGTCGGCGTCACCCGCTTCCGGCGGTACGCGAAGGGCGCGCTCGAACCGGTCGAGAAGGGTTTGCCCCCGCAGGTCACCGAGGCCGGACCGATGGGACGGGCGAGCATCCTGGGCGCGCTGGAGGTGCGCCAGCCGGTCGGCGTGGTCACCTGCATCACCTCCTACAACAACCCGTGGGCGAATGCGGCGGGCAAGGTGGCCCCGGCCCTGGCCATGGGCAACACGGTGGTGGTCAAGCCGGCGCCGCAGGACCCGCTGTCGGTGTTCCGGATGGCGGACGCCCTGCACGAGGCCGGAGTACCGGCGGGCGTGGTGAACGTCGTCAACGGGCAGTCGGTGGAGGTCGGCGAGGCCGCGGTGGACTCGCCGTACGTGGACATGGTGTCCTTCACCGGCTCCACGGCCGTCGGGCAGCGCATCGCGGAGGTCTGCGGCCGGTCCATGAAGCGGCAGCTGATGGAGCTGGGCGGCAAGGGCGCGGCCATCGTCTTCGAGGACGCGGACCTGGACGCCGCGGTGATGGGGATCGGGACGACCTTCTCGTTCTACTCCGGGCAGATCTGCACGGCCCCGACCCGGGTGATCGCCCACCGGTCCGTCCACGACCGGCTGATCGAGAAGCTGACCGGCTACCTGGCCTTCATGAAGGTGGGCGATCCGGCGCAGGCCGGCACGGTGGTCGGCCCGGTGATCTCGGCGGCGCACCGCGACCGGGTGGAGTCGTACATCGAGCTGGGGAAGAAGGAGGGCGCGCGGATCGCGTACGGCGGCGAGCGCCCGGTGGTCGGCGACGGCCGGGGCTTCTACGTGGCCCCGACCCTGCTGGTCGACTGCACCAACGACATGCGGGTGGTCCGTGAGGAGATCTTCGGCCCGGTGGTCGTGGTGGTCCCCTTCGACGGGGGCGAGGACGAGGCCGTCGCGCTGGCCAACGACAGCGACTTCGGGCTGCTGAGCTATGTGTGGTCCGGGGATTCGGCGCGCGCGTTCCGCGTGGCGCGGCGGCTGCGGTCGGGCGGGGTCGGGGTGAACACCATCGGCCGCAACATGGAGGCACCCTTCGGCGGCTTCAAGTGCAGCGGGGTGGGCCGGGACGTCGGCTCGTACGCCCTGCACGCCTACAGCGAGACCCAGTCGATCGTCTGGACGGGCTGAGGTACGGCTGTGGCCGGCCGGGAGCCCCCGGCCGGCCGCGGCATCGCGTTCCCGAGGCGTCAGGCGGGGTCAGGACGCGTCCAGCGAGAACGGGGCCTCGCCGCGAACCCGGCCGTTGATCTGGAGCTGCACCAGGTGCTCGCCCGAGTGGTAGCGGCGGGTGGTGATGGGCTTGAAGGAGTGGCGCTTGGTGCCGCCGAGGGTTTCGCCGGGGGCCAGGGCGCGGGTGACGAGTTTGAACACCTTGGGGGTCCGGGTGCCGTTGGCCTTCGTGTGGTGGACGACGTAGTCGATGACCAACTGCGCCGGAAGCGGCCCGGTGTTGGTGACCGTCCAGTCGAAGACGAGGTACTCGCCGACGGCGACCCGCGGGTCGGCGACGACCGGGCCGCTCACCGTGACCGGCACGTCGGGGGAGTGGCCGAGGAGGATCAGCGCCTCGGGCCGGCCGGCCTTGATCAGGGTGCGCAGTCCGTGGCGTACGACACGGTCGGTCGTGGCCTCGGGCTCCGCCAGCCAGCGGGCCGCGGTCTCGACCGCGAGCGCGGGGTGGTCGCGGCCGATGTCGTTGAGGTGGTTGGAGACGGAGCGGCGGACGTATTCGGACCCGTCGCGGTACAGGGCGTCCAGCACGGGAAGAGCCGGGCGCGGGTCGGCGACGAAGGCGGGCAGCTGCGGGGCCCACGGCAGCCGGGGCCGGGTGCCCTCGCTGGCGAGGCGGCGCACGTGCGGGTCCGGGTCGTCCGTCCACTTCTGTACGACGGCCAGGGCGCGGTCCGGGTCGGCGCGCAGGAAGGGCCGTACGGCGGACTCGGCGGTGAGCCGAGAGGTGAGGTCGTGCAGCAGGTCCAGCCCGGGCTCGAACACCTCCAGCCCGCGGACGGCGACGGCCTCACCGACCGGGAAGGTCATCCAGCCCTCGAAGCCGGGCCGGTCGAGGGCGGTGCGTACGACGGTCTCGAAGGCGGGCCATGCGTCGGGAAGGTCGTCGAGCACGGCGTCGCGGACGGCGGCGACGCGGCCGCTGAAGGTCAGCCCGTCAAGGGCGTCGGCGCGGGCGCGCAAGGCCGGTGAGGACCGGCGGCCGCCCGCGCGGGCGAGCAGCCGGGCCAAGGTGGTGACGGTGTCCGCGCTGAGGAGTTCATCGGCCGTGGGCATGGGGCCAGTCTCGCCGATGACGCCCCGGTCCGGTGGCCGGTCCCGGGACTCATGGCGCCGGCCCCTACTCGTCCTTGTAGTAGTCGGTGAGGACGCAGCCCTTCACCAGGGCCGGCTCCTTGCGGTAGCCGCTCGGCGGCTTGAAGTCGGGGTGGCAGTTCAGCATGAGCAGTCCGGCCTGCGGCTGCAGCAGGGCGCTCATGGCGTCCGAGCTCTCGGACCCCATGGCGAAGTCCTGGCCGACGACGATGCCCTGGTTGGGATTCCCGCCGCCGCTCTTGGCGTCGATCTGGGCCTTGAAGGCGGTCTGGAAGGCCTTGGGGTCCTTGATCAGGACGATGGTGGTGATGCCCCGCCTGCCGCAGTAGCCGGTCTCGGTGACGGAGAAGGCCGGGCCGAACTTGGTGTCCGGACCCTCGCTCGGCTTGCCGCCGGCGGGGGTGAGGCTGACCGGGTCGCACGGGGTGTAGCCGTTGATGAAGCGGGCGGCCGCGGCCATGGTGCCCGCCTTGGGGAGCTTCTGGAAGGCCGTCCCGTCCTTGGGCGCGTTCCCGTTGACCCCGCCGTTCTTGGTGGGGTTCTCCAGGGTGCCCTCGTGGGGGCCGCCGTCGGTGACCGCGCCGGTGCCGCTGTCCGCGCCGGGGCCGCCGATGACCGGCGAGGCGCTGCCGCTCCCGTCTCCGCCGCAGGCGGTGAGGGTGAGCAGGGCGGCGACGGCCGTGGCCGATGCCATGAGTGCTTGGGTGGTGCTGGTGGTGCGCATGCGCGTCTTCGTCCCCCGTGTTAATGACCTTGGACGGCGGCGACTCTAGGGCGACGGTCATGTCCACGGCAAACCCACACGCACCCCTGTCACCGCCGGCCACCGCAAAGTCACGACGGAAACTTTGAAAAAGTGCAAAGCGGACATGGCTGCGATTTCCGCATACCGAAAGGGTCTCTGCCGAGCCTGCTGAAGCGTGGATGCGTGCCCGAATGAACCTTGTATTGCGTGCGTGTGAAGTGCCTTGGTCTCAGGATTCGAAGGCGTCCGGGGCCTTGGCGTTCCGGACTTCGATCTTCCGTATGTGGAAAGCGCAGCATCTAACGTCCTGACTCATGACTCAGCTGGACGTTCGGCCTCGGGCCGGAGACACGGTAAGCGGCGTCGCCGAGGGCGACGTTCGCGGCAAGGGCCTCGGCAAGGGGTCCGTCGGACTGGTCGGAAGCGCCGTCATCGGCGTCTCCACCGTCGCCCCGGTCTACTGCCTGACCTCGACCCTCGGCTCCACCGCCGGTGAGGTCGGCATGCAGATGCCCGCGATCTTCCTCGCCGGTTTCCTCCCGATGCTCCTGGTCGCCTTCGCCTACCGCGAGCTCAACAAGGCCATGCCGGACTGCGGCACCTCCTTCACCTGGACCGTCAAGGCCTTCGGCCCGCGGATCGGCTGGATGTGCGGCTGGGGCCTGGTGATCGCCACGATCATCGTGCTTTCCAACCTCGCGGGCGTCGCCACCTCGTACTTCTGGTTGCTGGCCGGCGAGATCACGAACAATCCGTCGATCGCCGCCCTCGACGACAACAAGCTCGTCCACATCGCCACCTGCCTCACCCTGATCGCCGTCGCGACCGCCATCAGCTACCGCGGCATGACCGCCACCAAGGGCGTCCAGTACGCCCTGGTCGGCCTCCAGCTCGTCGTGCTCGCGATCTTCGTCGCCATGGCCTTCCAGAAGGCCTCCGCCGGCACCTTCGACACCGGCCTCGACTTCTCCTGGTCCTGGATGAACCCCTTCGCGGTCGAGTCGATGGCGGCCTTCACGGCCGGACTCTCGCTCTCGATCTTCATGTACTGGGGCTGGGACGCGTGCCTGGCCACCAACGAGGAGACCACCGGCTCGACCAAGACCCCCGGCCGCGCCTCGCTCATCGCGATGGTCGTCCTGGTCGGCTCCTACCTGGCCACCGGCATCGCCGCCCAGATGGCCGTCGGCTCCGGCGGCGAGGGCCTCGGCCTCGCCAACGAGGAGACCTCGGGCAACGTCTTCGCCGCCCTCGCCGGCCCCGTCATGGGCCCGGTCCTCGGCATCCTGCTCTTCGTGGCCGTCCTGGCCTCCGCCGCGGCCTCCCTGCAGACCACCTTCATCCCGGTGGCCCGTACGGTCCTCGCCATGTCCACGTACGAGGCCCTGCCGCCCTCGTACGCCAAGGTCCACCCGCGCTTCAAGACCCCGGGCCGCGCCACCGTCATGGCGGGCGTCGCGACCGGCGTCTTCTACACCGTGATGACCCTGGTCAGCGAGAACGTCCTCACCGACACGATCTTCGCGCTCGGCCTGATGATCTGCTTCTACTACGCACTGACGGCCTTCGCCTGTGTCTGGTACTTCCGCGGCGAGCTGCGCCGCTCCGCCCGCGACCTGTTCTTCAAGGGCGTCTTCCCGGTCCTGGGCGGCGTGCTGCTGGCCGCGGTCTTCTTCAAGACCCTCTACGACGCCTGGGACCCGTCCTACGGCTCCGGCTCCACGCTCCCGGGCCTCGACGTCGGCAACGTCTTCGTCATCGGCGTCGGCCTGCTGGCCCTCGGCCTGGTGATCATGTTCGTCACCGAGCGCCGCAGCCCGGCCTTCTTCCGCGGCGAGGTCCTGACGAAGTCCACCCCGTCCCTGGTGGTAGAGGACTGACCGTCCCCGCGCTCCCGCGTCCCACCCGCTGAGTCACGCCCACGGCCCCGGATCGATTCCCCCGATCCGGGGCCGCGGGCGTTCGCGGCCCCTTCGACGTGGTGCGGACGGTGACCCGGGGCGTGGCGGGGTCGTTGGGCGGGGCATGAATGCCTTGAAGCGCACCCTCGCCACCCTGATCGTCTCCGGCGGAGCCCTCGCACTCGTCCCCGTCGCCGCGCACGCCGACGAGCCCGCCGATCAGGCACCCCCGGTCGTCGGCCGCGTCGTCGACATCGTCGACCACCCGACCCAGGCCGTCCAGGAC
>NZ_JBSGZP010000357.1:0-7579 GCF_053611065.1 Streptomyces sp. NPDC054840 | reverse complement strand
AGGCCCCCTGGGTCACGGCTCGTACGGAACCGTCCACCGGACACATCCGCTCCACGCCGACGCGAACGCCGACGCGCCGGGGGTCAGCGCTTCGCGACGAAGACGTGCGAGGCGACGTCCACGTCCAGCTCGGCGGCCTCACCGCCACTGCCGACCAGGACACCACCCGGGGACTCGGTCACGCTCACCACGGAGCCGGGCTGCACGCCCGCCCGCCGGAGCGTATACATCAGCTGGGCGTCCGTCTGGATCGGCTCGCCGATCCGCCGGACGACCACGGTCTTGCCCTCGGTGCCCGGGTCGAGCTCGGACAGACTGACCATGCCGTCTTCGAGGAACGGGTCCGCCTCGGCCTTCTCACCCAGCTCCTCCAGTCCCGGGATGGGGTTCCCGTACGGCGACTCGGTCGGGTGACGCAGCAGCTCCAGCACCCGCCGCTCCACCGCCTCACTCATCACGTGCTCCCAGCGACAGGCCTCCGCGTGCACCTGTTCCCACTCCAGGCCGATGACGTCGACGAGCAGGCACTCCGCGAGCCGGTGCTTGCGCATGACACGCGTAGCCAGTCGGCGCCCCTCCTCCGTCAGCTCGAGGTGGCGGTCGCTGGCGACGGCCACCAGGCCGTCCCGCTCCATGCGCGCCACCGTCTGGCTCACCGTCGGACCGCTCTGGTCGAGCCGCTCGGCGATACGGGCGCGCATGGGGACCACGCCTTCCTCTTCCAGCTCGAGGATGGTGCGGAGATACATCTCCGTGGTATCGATCAGTCCGGACATTCGTGCCCCTCGGATTGCGTGCGCTGGCCCTGCCCCCAATTCTGACGCATCGGGCCGACAACCGTCCCGTGCCGAGGGTCAAGACCGCTCCCGGACATCTCCCGGGCATCCCCGGCAAGATCGGCCGGCGGTGTCCGGGGCGCACGACCGGAGCTTTCGGCGCGGGATTGACGTTCGTATTGACACGCCCTTGGTCCAGACCGCACGGTGAGCGGCGGACACGGACGCTCCCCCACCTCTGGAAGGGCCATCGGCGTATGAGCGAGAGCAAGCTGGCCGGTCAGTTCTTCGATGCCGCCATCGGTCTGCTGGAGCGGGTGCGGGACGAGGAGGCCCCGCACATCGCCGAGGCCGGCTCCCTCATCGCCGACGCGGTCGCCGCCGGCAACCGGCTCTTCGCCTTCGGCGCCGGTCATTCCTCGCTGCCCGCCCAGGACGTCGTCTACCGGGCCGGCGGCCTCGCCCTGATGAACTTCCTCGCCGTCCCGGGCACGGCCGGCATCGACGTCATGCCCGCGACCCTGGGCAGCGCCCTGGAGCGGGTCGACGGCCTGGCCGGTGCCGTCCTCGACAGCAGCCCCGCCTCCGACGGCGACGTCCTCGTGATCATCTCCCTCTCCGGGCGCAACGCCCTGCCCGTCGAGATGGCGATGAACGCCCGCGCCATCGGCCTCAAGGTCATCGGCGTGACCTCGGTGGCGTACGCGACCGAGACCAAGTCACGGCACCTCTCCGGCACCTTCCTCAAGGACCACTGCGACGTCGTCCTCGACAGCAAGATCGCGGTCGGTGACGCCGAGCTGAGCATCGACGGCATCGACGCGCCCTTCGCCCCCGCCTCCACCGTCGTGACCAGCGCGATCATGCAGGCGGTCATGGCGGCGGCGGCCGGCGAGCTCGCCGCCCGCGGGGTGGAGCCCCCGCTGCTGCGCTCGGGCAACGTCGACGGCGGCCACGAGTGGAACGGCCGCGTGATGCAGGAGTACGGCGACCGGATCTTCTTCCGGCACTGAGCCGCGCTCAGCCCCCGGCCGGGCGGGCGTGACCCGCCGCGAGGTCCAGGTCGGCCGCGACCCGGGCCGCGACCTCCTCCGCGTACCCCGCGTCGGGGCGCTCGAAGGCCACCCGCGAGGGCCCGCGCAGGAACGTCAGCACCCCCAGCGTCCGCCCCCGGCTCCGCAGCACCGTGCACAGCGCGTGCGCGGCGCCCTCGGGCCACTGGCGGACCCTCGCCCACTCCGCGTCCGGCTCCCCCCGCGGGGCACTGGTGCGCACCGAGCCGATCCGGTCCAAGGCCTGCAGCGCCGGGTGCCCGGCCACGTACCGGACAGGGATCGACCCTGGTCCCGACAGCGCCGGCGGCGACGCGGCGGACCGTACGAGCCTGCGCCGCTCGGGATCGGCCGTGGGATCCAGCACGTCCAGCAGCGCGTACTCGGCGAAGCCGGCGAGGGCGAAGTCCAGTCGCACGGCGGCCGCCTCGGCCGGGTCCTCGCACTCGGCGGCGGCCCGCCCCGCCCGGTGCAGCTGGTGGGACCGGAACCGCAGTTGCGCAGTGTCCAGCTGCTCCTGACGGGCCTCGGTCACGTCCTGGAACAGCCAGCCGACCCCCAGCGGCACCGGCTCCTCGGCGAGCGGCGAGGCCAGCCGCAGGAACCCGCACCGCCAGCACCTGCGCCGCACCCCCTCGGGCGTGCGCACCGACACCCACATCTCCACCGGCGCGGGCGGGGCCCCCTCGGCGAGCACGTGCTGGAGCGCGCCCTCCAGTTCCTCGACGCCCTGGGTGAGCAGTTCCCCGAGCGGGCGCCCGAGCAGCGCGGTGCGACCGGTCCCGAAGGCGCGCGCGGCGTGCGCGTTGACGACGGCGGGCCGCAGGTCGACGTCGACGAGGACGACGCCCCACGAGGCGTCCTCCATCAGGGCCTCGCTCAGCGCGATGGAGCGTTCCAGGTCGATCTGGGCGTGCACCTCGCTGAAGGCGCAGTACACCCCGGCGGGCTTCCCGTCCGCACCCGGCACTCCGGCGGACTGGGTCCGTACGAGGACGCGCCCGCCGTCCTTGGTCAGCAGCGCGAACTCGTGGACCTGGCGCCCGGGGACGTGCTGTGCGGCCATGAGTCTGTCCTGCACGTCCTGCGCATCGGCGGCCCGCACCGCCCACCCCTCGAACCCCTTGCGCCCCACGGCCTCGCCTGCGGACCATCCCAGGATCCGCTCGGCCTCACGGTTCCAATGGGTGATCACGCCGTCGGAGTCGAACGCGCACAGCGCGGCGTCCATCCCGTCCAGCAGCGCCTGGAGCAGATCGTCGGTGGTCTCGTTACGCCCGGAAGCAGTCACCTGGCACCCCCAGCAGGTGTTCGCGTGTGCGGCACGTCGGATCATTCAACTGGAACGTGACGCAGCCCACACCGCTTTCGGGGAAATCGGTGCGCATCCCCTTACACCTGCGAAAGAACCACCAGAACGGCCACACGTTCGACTGACCATTCCTCATCCGTACGCACCGCACGGACGCACCGCACGGCCTCGGATGCGGAGCGTCCCCAGAACCACGAGCGAGGGACACCTTCGTCCGGGGGACGTGTCGCGGTCCGAACCAGTGGTCAGCATCGAATGACGACGCTGACCAGCCGCTTTGATGTCTCCCAGCGGAAGGTGCGGCTCCTCCGGAGAGCCGATGGATACGGCTGCGGATTCTCCGACGAAATTCGATTGAACGGTCGGCACGGGCCTGCCTAGAGTGGACACACACTGAAAGGAGGTGATCCCGGAAATGTATGAACTCCGGACGCGTGAGGTGGCTGCGGGCTAAGCGCCCGTCGTCGCACGCACCCAGTGCGGTGCCCGGCGGGATCGCCAGGCGCCAATCCACAGCAGTCACCCGACCCGCGGGCTCGCCGGTACGTCCGGCCGGCTTCTCCCACTGCAGGGGAGAGACCCGAGCCCGCGGGTCGCCTGCGTTTGCCGCTCCCGCTCGGGGTGGACGGGGGCGCCGCCCGTCGCGCAGGAGCGCGGGGGGTGGCCCGGGAGTCGTCCGCGGGCGCGGGGCCGCTGCCCCGGTTCCCGCGCTCAGCGCCCCACGGCCAGGCCGCCTCTTTCGGATCTTGTCGGCCGAGCCTGGGGCGTCCGGTGCCGTGCCCGACAACGCGGCCGGGTGCGGTGCCGGGCGTCGCGGGCCCGGCAAGATCCGAGAGACGGCCTAAGGGCAGAGACGCTCCACGCGCCACTTGTCCCCGTCCAGGACGTAGCGCAGGCGGTCGTGCAGACGGTTCTCGTGGCCCTGCCAGAACTCCACCGCCTCCGGGACCACGCGCAGGCCGCCCCACTCCGGCGGGACCGGCACCCGCTCGCCCTCCGGGTAGCGGGCCTCCAGCTCGGCGTAGCGCCGGTCCAGCTCCGCACGGGATTCGATGACGCTGGACTGCTCGCTCGCCCAGGCGCCCAGCTGGGAGCCGTGCGGGCGGGAGCGGAAGTACGCCGCCGTCTCGTCGCGGCCGATCCGGGCCGCCGTACCGGTGACGATCACCTGGCGGGCGATCGGGTGCCAGGGGAAAAGCAGGGCGACGTGCGGGTTCTGCGCCAGCTCACGGCCCTTGCGGGAGGCGTAATTCGTGAAGAAGACGATGCCCCGGCCGTCGAACTGCTTCATCAGCACCGTCCGCGAGCTGGGCCGCCCGTCGGGGGTGGCCGTCGATACGACCATCGCGTTCGGCTCGAAGAGGTGCGAGTCGGCGGCCTGCTGGAACCAGAGGGCGAATTGGTCCATCGGATTCTCAGCGAGACTCCCCTCGTCGATGATCTCCGAGCGGTACTGCTTGCGCATCATGGCGGGGTCAATGTCCTGATCGGTCACGCTGGCCATCCTGCCGCAGCCGAACCGTCGGCGGTGTGCCGTATGTCACGCTTCCGCAGTCGGGGTGGAACGGCCAAAATCTTGGGGCCGGTCCGAAGGTCTCCGAGTGGGTGACCGACGGCCGTGCCGGGCATCAACGGGGATGACCGCGCCGGACCGCGAGTCACGCCGGGAGCCGCGCGTGTTCGCACTATCTGAGGAGCCGCCTGATGTCCGACTTCGTACCCGGGCTCGAAGGGGTCGTCGCGTTCGAGACGGAGATCGCCGAGCCCGACAAGGAAGGCGGGTCGCTCCGCTACCGGGGCGTCGACATCGAAGACCTCGTCGGCCACGTCTCCTTCGGGAACGTCTGGGGCCTGCTGGTCGACGGTGCTTTCAACCCCGGCCTGCCGGCCGCCGAGCCCTTCCCCATTCCGGTCCACTCCGGTGACATCCGTGTCGACGTCCAGTCCGCGCTCGCCATGCTCGCCCCCGTGTGGGGTCTGAAACCGCTGCTGGACATCGACGCGCAGACCGCCCGCGACGACCTCGCGCGCGCGGCCGTGATGGCACTGTCGTACGTCGCCCAGTCCGCCCGCGGCCAAGGCCTGCCCATGGTGCCGCAGCGGGAGATCGACAAGGCCGAGTCGGTCGTCGAGCGGTTCATGATCCGGTGGCGGGGCGAGCCGGACCCGCGGCATGTCAAGGCCGTCGACGCGTACTGGACCTCGGCCGCCGAGCACGGCATGAACGCCTCCACCTTCACCGCGCGGGTGATCGCGTCGACCGGCGCGGACGTCGCCGCCGCGCTGTCCGGCGCGGTGGGCGCCATGTCGGGGCCGCTGCACGGCGGCGCGCCGTCCCGCGTGCTCGGCATGATCGAGGAGATCGAGCGCACCGGCGACGCCGTGGCGTACGTGAAG
Source organism: Streptomyces sp. NPDC054840 (assembly GCF_053611065.1). Lineage (NCBI taxonomy): Bacteria > Bacillati > Actinomycetota > Actinomycetes > Kitasatosporales > Streptomycetaceae > Streptomyces > Streptomyces sp. NPDC054840. Next base: position 2,042 of record NZ_JBSGZP010000357.1, on the reverse strand, counting down.
AAGGCCCTCGACAAGGGTGAGCGGCTGATGGGCTTCGGACACCGCGTCTACCGCGCCGAGGACCCGCGTGCCCGCGTGCTGCGGCGCACGGCCAAGGAGCTCGACGCGCCGCGCTACGAGGTGGCCGCCGCGCTGGAGAAGGCCGCGCTGGAGGAGCTGCACGCGCGCCGCCCCGACCGGGTGCTCGCCACGAACGTGGAGTTCTGGGCCGCGATCATGCTGGACTTCGCCGAGGTTCCGGCGCACATGTTCACGTCGATGTTCAGCTGCGCCCGTACCGCCGGCTGGTCGGCGCACATCCTGGAGCAGAAGCGCACGGGCCGCCTGGTGCGGCCCTCGGCCCGCTACATCGGGCCGGGGCGACGCAACCCGCAGGAGATCGAGGGTTACGCGGACATCGCCGAGACCGCGTAGCGACTCCGGCCGTGTCCTTGGGCGCCGTATCCCGCTCGCGGGGTGCGGCGCCCTTCTCGATACCGCGCTTCAGCCCAGGGTCGCGTCGAGGATGCGGGACCACTGGGCCACCACCCGGGCCCGGCGGGCCGTGTCGTCGGTCAGCACGTTGGCCAGGCCCAGCCCCCGCGCCATGTCCAGCAGGCCCTGCACGGTCTCCCGTACGCCCGGCACCGACTCGTCCGCGCCCAGCAGCTCGACGGCGATGCGGTGGGTGTCGCGGCCGACCCTGGCCTCCAGTTCGGTGACCTGGGGGCGCAGCTGCTCCTCGTTGGAGGCGGCCACCCACAGCTGGAGCGCGGCCCGGAAGAGGGCGCCGGTGTACAGGTCGACCAGCGCCTCCACCACGACGGGGCGGGCGGCCGGGCCGGCGTGGAAGAGGTCGAGCAGGGCGGTGGACCGCTCCTCGGCGACGTACTCGACGGCCGCGGTGAACAGGGCCTCGCGGGTCGGGAAGTGGTGCTGGGCGGCGCCGCGCGAGACCCCGGCCCGTTCGGCGACGACCGAGACGGTCGACCCGGCCCAGCCGTGCTCCGCCAGGCAGGACACGGCCGCCTCCAGGAGATGGCGGCGGGTGACGCGGCTGCGCGCCTGCTTGGGGCCGGTCACAGCGACCATGACGGTTCCCGGCGCTCGAAGCGGGCGGTGATGCCCTCGCGGGCCTCGGCGGAGGCGAACAGTCCGGCGGACAGCTCGGTGAGCCGGGAGCCGTCGCGGGTGAGGGCCTCCCGCACGGCGGCGGAGGTCAGCGCCTTGGACGCGGCGAGCCCCTGCGGGGAGGCCTTGCGCAGGCCGGCGAGTACGGGCTCCAGGGCCGCGTCCACGTCCTCGCCGTGCAGGGTGAGCAGGCCGATCCGGGCGGCCTCGGCGGCGTCGAAGGCCTCGGCGGTGAGGAAGTAGCGGGTGGCGGCGCGGGGGTCGAGGCGCGGCAGCAGCGGCATGGAGATCACCGCGGGGGCCAGGCCCAGATGGGTCTCGGTGAAGGCGTACGAGGACTGCGGTCCGGCGGCGGCGATGTCGCAGACGCCGAGCAGCCCGAGGCCGCCGGCCCGGACGTGTCCGGTGACCCGGGCGACCACGGGCTTGGGCAGCTCGGCGGTCTCGCGGAGCAGGGCCAGGAAGTCGGCCGGATCGCAGGGGGACTTGAGGTCGGCTCCGGCGCAGAAGGTGTTGCCGGTGTGGGTGAGGACGACGGCCCGGACGGCGGTGTCCGCGGATGCGGTGGCGAGAGCGGTACGGAGTTCTGCGACGAGGTCGGCGGAGAGGGCGTTGCGGTTGCCCGGGGAGTCCAGGGTGAGGGTGGCGATGCCGGTCGCCTGGGCGGCGTGCACGAGTGGGGCCATGTCTCCTCCGGAGCGGTGTGCGGATGGGGGTGGTTCGGGAGCCGATGCCCCTCCGGGGAGGGTACGTGTCCCTGTGGTGTCCCCTGCGGGGTGCTCGGTGGTGTGCGGTTCGGGTTGGGCTGCGCCCGGGGTTCGCCTCGAACGCCGACGGGGCGGTGTCCCCTGCGGGGTGCTCGGTGGTGCGTGGTGCGGGTCGGGCTGCGCCCCGGGCTGCGCCTCAAACGCCGGCGAGGCTTGAAGGGGCGG
>NZ_JBSGZP010000356.1:0-7599 GCF_053611065.1 Streptomyces sp. NPDC054840 | reverse complement strand
CCACCACCCGGTCGAAGCGGCCGCGGTCGAGCGCGCAGGCCTCGCGGCGCATCCCCGACTCGTGCACGCGCAGCACCCGGTCCACGTCCACCCAGGACTCGCGCCCGGCGCCGTCCCACGGACCCGTGCCGATCGGCACCCACTCCCGGTCGTGGTCGTGCCGTTTGCTCGACAGCTGTACGGCGAGCAGGGTCCGCCCGCCCGCCTCCCGGGCCACGACCAGCACGGGACGGTCCTTGCCGCGCCCGTCGTTCTCCTCGAAGGGGACCCAGGTCCACACGATCTCGCCGGGGTCGGGATCGCCGTCTGGGTCCGGAGCGTACTCGGTCCGCACGCGGCCGATGGCGTACGGATCGGCCTCTGCGGTCGCGCTGCCGCCGTCGCGCCCGGGCTGCTCGATGTAGCCGCTGTGGTGGGAAAGTGCCGTCATCCGGGTGAGGCTACTGGTAGCCGTGGCCCTGGTGGAGGAGGCGGGCACGCGCGCCCGCGCCGCGGTTCAGCCGGTGACCAGGGCCAGGATCAGCCCGTCGTAGCCCTTGCTGCCGACGGTCTGCAGGGCGGTCGCGGTCAATCGCGGGTGCTCGGCGATGAGTTCGGTGAACCGGCGCACGCCCTGGACGCGGGGGTCGGAACTGTTTTCGTCGACGACCGCGCCGTCGCGGACGACGTTGTCGCCGATGATGACGCTGCCGGGCCGGGTGAGCCTGAGGGCCCACTCCAGGTACTCGGGGTTGGACGGCTTGTCGGCGTCGATGAAGACCAGGTCGAACGGGGCTTCGCCGACGAGCCGGGGCAGCAGGTCGACGGCGCGGCCGCGCCGGATGTCGACGATGTGGTCCAGCCCGGCCCGGGCGATGTTGGCGGCCGCGACGTCGGCGCACCGCTCGTCGACCTCCAGCGTGACCAGCCGCCCGTCGGCCGGGAGCGCGCGGGCCAGCCAGATGGTGCTGTAACCGCCCAGGGTGCCGATCTCCAGGATGCGGCGGGCGCCGCGGACGCGGGCGAGGAGATTCAGCAGCTTGCCCTGGTTGGGGGCGACTTGGTGGGCGGGCAGGCCGGCGGCCTCGGAGTCGGCGGCCGCGGAGACCAGGGCCTCGTCCTCCCCGACCAGCAGTCCGTCAAAATAGTCGTCAACAGCCGTCCATGTCTGCTGAGTCATGGGTCGCGTCGCCCCTTCCGGTGATGCGGCTTTGATGGTTCCTCTTGGGAACTTACCGGAGGGAGGGTGCGCGCGCTCCGCTACCGGCCCGGCCGCACCGCCGGCCAGCCCTCCGCCGCCTCCACCTGCGCGGCAAGCCCCAGCAGCAGCGGCTCCGAATCGGCCGGGCCCAGGAGTTGGGCTCCCATCGGCAGTCCGTCGGCCGTGAGGCCCGCCGGGATGTTCACCCCCGGCCAGCCCAGCACATTCCATGTCCAGGCGTACGGGCAGGCCGCGATCATCGCCCGGTCCGTGGCCATGGCACCCAACCCGGCCAGGGCGCCGATCCGCAGGGGCGGAGTGGCCGTCGTCGGGGTCAGCACCACGTCGAAACGGTCGAATACCTCGCCGACCCGCCGCCGCAGGACCGTCTCCGCCCGGCGGGAGGCCCGCAGGGCGAGCCCGCCCAGGACGCGGCCCGTCCGTACGGCCTCGTGCGTGCGCGGGTCCAGCAGCGCGGGATCGGGCACCCGGGCCACCCAGTCCCGTACCCCACTGGTCGCGCGGGGTACGAAGGCCAGACCGATCGGGCCGTAGCGCGGGTCCTCCGGCACCACCTCGTGGCCCAGCGACTCCAGCCGTACGGCCAGCCGCTCCACCGCGGAACGGACTTCAGGATCCAGGGACTTGGGCGTCGCCGTGAAGGCCATCGCGAAGGAGAGGGCGATCCGCAGCCGACGGGGCGTGCGGCGGGCCGCCTCGACGGCCGAGATGCGGGCCGGGCGGTGCAGGTCCTGCGGGTGCGGGCCGCTCGCGGCGTCCAGCAGGAGCGCGGCGTCGGCGACGGTGCGGGCCAGCACGCCGTTGACCGTGAGTCCGTGGAAGGACTCCGGCTCGGGCCAGGTGGATATGCGCCCGCGCTGGGGCTTGACACCCACCAGATGGGTCCACGCAGCAGGGATCCGGACCGAGCCGGCCCCGTCCGAGCCGAGGGCGGCCGGGACCAGGCCGGCCGCCACGGCGGCCGCCGAGCCGCCCGAGGAGCCGCCGGGCGTGTAGGCCCGGTTCCACGGGTTGCGGGTCTCGCCGAAGGCCCCGCCCTCGGTGAAGGGCCACTGCCCCAGCTCCGGCGTCTGGGTCTTGCCGACGATCACGGCGCCGGCCGCGCGCAGCCTTCGTACCGCCTCGCTGTCGGCGGTCTTCGGGGCGAAGGTTCCCGCGCAGCCGAAGGCGGTCGGCTCCCCGGTCACGTCCATGTCGTCCTTGACCGCCAGGGGTACGCCCAGCAGTGGCAGCCGCTCGCCCGCGGCCAGCCGCCGGTCCGCCGCGTCCGCCTCCGCGAGCGCGGCCTCGGCGCGTACGGTCCGGAAGGCGTTGAGCTCCGGCTGGGCCGCGGCGATCCGGCGCAGCGCCTCCTCGGTCAACCGCCGTGCCGACACGGTCCCTTCGGCGAGTGCGCCGACCATGTCGACCAGGCCGGAGGCCGTCGGGACAGCTGAATCGGACATCGTGTACCACTCCCCATTACCGGTCGGTAGGAAGACCGTAACGGGGAGTGGCCGGGTAGTTCTAGAGCCAGCCCTCAAGGGAGGCCATGAACCCGTCGAAGTCGGCCCGGTGGATGGTGTGTCCCGCCCCGACGGTCGAACGCACCTCGAAACCACGGCTTTTGAGCAACTGCGCCCGCCTCTGCGGCATCAGGAGCGAGGTGCGGTGGGCTGACGAGGGGTGCGCGCCGCCCTGTCGCGACGGCGGGGGTGCGGCGGAGTGCGGCGGGACGGCGGCACGGCGGGGCACGGCGTCGACCCCACGGCCGTTGTGGCACGTGACGCCGTGATTACACATGCCAATGACGCGCGTAACCAGTGTCCGGCATTCGTTTCAGCCATCCGCCGACCCTCAGGTGCAATCGGTCTGGAAAGATGCCACGGCAATGTCTCAGTCATCGAAGTCGCCGAAGCCGCCCGCCCCGGCCTCCGGACCGGCCGCCCCACCGCCGCCCCCCGTTCCGACGAGCGCGGACGTGGCCCGCCTCGCCGGCGTCTCGCGCGCGACGGTCTCGTACGTGCTCAACAACGCGGAAGCCGTGCGCATCAGCGAGCCGACCCGCCGCAAGGTCCGCGAGGCGGCCGAGGAGCTCGGGTATGTCCCGCACGCCGCCGCCCGCAGTCTGCGCGCGGGACATACCAGGATCGTGCTGCTGCCCACCTCCCACGTGCCGAGCGGGCCGCTCTACAGCACCTTCCTGAACGAACTCCAGTGGGCGCTGCGCCGCCTCGACTACACGGTGGTGCAGTACGGGAGCCTCGGACTCAGCGGCGACGAGGCCGTGCGGGCCTGGGCGGAGCTGCGTCCGGTGGCCGTGATCTCCCTCGGCGAGATCACCCTCTCCGCGCGCAACGTCGCCACCCTCAAGCGGGCCGGAGCCCGAGCGGTGATCACGATGGGCCCCGTCGGCGTGCCCGGGGCGCACGCACTCGTCATGGACCAGCAGGAGGTCGGCGTCCGGGCCGCCGCCCATCTCGTCGAGCGCGGGCGCAGGCGGATCGGGGTGGTCGTCCCGGAGGAGGAGGGCCTGGAGCTGTTCTCCGTGCCCCGGCTCACGGGCGCCCGCTCGGTGCCGGGCGCCGAGGTGTCGGCCCTCCCGATGGCCTACTCCGAGGAATCGGCGGCGGCCCTCGCGGCCCGCTGGCGCGGGCTCGGGCTTGACGCGGCGTTCGCGTACAACGACGAGTACGCGATGCTGCTGATGCGGGCCCTCCAGGACGAAGGGCTCCGTGTGCCCGAGGACGTCGCCGTCATCGGCGCCGACGACCTGCTCATCGGGCGGCTGCTGCGGCCCCGGCTGAGCACCGTTCGACTGGAGATGCCGACGGGCGCCCACCTGGCCTCGCTGGTGGACCACGCGGTGCGCGAGCCGTCGGAGGTCACGGAGCGGCACGACCTGATGGCGGCGGCCGCCATCCCCCGGGAGTCGACCTGAAGGTGCCTGGGGCCTCTGCCCCGGCGCCCCTGTCGCGGTGGCAGCACAGGGTGGGGGACCGGAGGACTGTCCCAGGCCCTGTCGTCGAAGTCCCTCCCCCGGCTACCGGTGGGAGGTGCCCCGGCCCCCGGCATCGCGGCTCGCCGCGTCGTGGGGGCGCCGGCGTACGTCCCGACCCGGGCGCCCCTGCGCCTGGTGCTGTGGCCGGGAAGGTTTGCCGGGTTGCGGCGTCCGGTGCGGTGCAGCGCAATGCGGAGGGCCGCGGCTCGTACTGGACGTACTCGCGCGGTCCGACAACGCGGCGAGGTGCCGTGCCGGGCGTCGTGACCCGGTGAACCTTTCCCGTCACAGCGTTAGCGAGGCTTCCCTTCGGCCCTGCGGCCCCGGTGAGACCCCATTGGCGCCGACCCCGGACCTGACCGGCGCTCCTTCGACGGCAGGGCCGTCGGCGTCTCCTCCGGCACGATCCGACAGAGGCGGCCCCAGTCCGGGGAGCCGTTGACAGGCGGTGACGTGCGGACGGAGACTGCGGGCGCGCCCCACCGGGCGTGCCCGGCGGCGTGCCCCGGTGTCCACACCGGCACCGACGCGCCGCCGCCCGTAGGATCCGCCCAGGAGAGACCCCATGAGCATCCGCACCGTCCGCGACGTCTACGTCGTCGACGCCGTCCGCACCCCGATCGGCAAGTTCGGCGGCGCCCTCGCCGGGGTCCGGCCGGACGACATGGCCGCGCACGTCGTGCGCGCGCTGGTGGAGCGTACGCCGGACCTCGACCCGGCACGCATCGACGACGTGGTCTTCGGCGACGCCAACGGCGCCGGTGAGGACAACCGGGACGTGGCCCGCATGGCGGTGCTGCTGGCAGGGCTGCCGGTGAGCGTCCCCGGGGTCACCGTCAACCGGCTGTGCGGCTCCGGTCTCGAAGCCGTGATCCAGGCCGCTCGCGCCATCGCGCTCGGTGACGCCTCCGTGGCCATCGCGGGCGGCGTCGAGTCGATGAGCCGCGCCCCCTGGGTCGTACAGAAGCCGGAGCGGGCCTTCCCGGCCGGGCACCAGCAGATGTGGTCCACCACCCTGGGCTGGCGGATGACCAACCCGCGCATGCCCGAGGAGTGGACCGGCTCGCTCGGCGAGGGCGCCGAACTCGTCGCGGACAAGCACGGCATCACCCGCGAGGCGCAGGACGCCTTCGCCCTGGAGAGCCACCGCAAGGCGGCGGCCGCCTGGTCCGCCGGGCTCTACGACAACGAGGTCGTTCCCTACCCCGGCGCGGACCTGGTCCGTGACGAGTGCATCCGGGAGGGGTCCACGCCCGAGGCGCTGGCCCGCCTGAAGCCGGCCTTCCGGACGGACGGCACGGGCACGGTCACGGCGGGCAACGCCTCCCCGCTCAACGACGGCGCCGCCGCGCTCCTTTTGACCGACGAGGCGGGTCTGGCGGCCACCGGCCGGGAGCCGCTCGCCCGGATCAGCGCGTCCGCCGTCACCGGGATCGAGCCCCAGCTCTTCGGCCTGGGTCCGGTGGACGCCGTCCAGCGGGCGCTCGCCAAGTCCGGCCGCGGGCTCGCCGACCTGACCACTTTCGAACTGAACGAGGCTTTCGCAGCACAGGCGTTGGGCTGTCTGGCGGCCTGGCCGGAGCTCGACCCGGCCGTGGTCAACCCGCGCGGCGGCGCCATCGCGATCGGCCATCCGCTCGGAGCCTCGGGCGCCCGGCTGGCCGGTGCCGTCGCGCACCAGCTGGCGGCGGCGGGCTCCGGCACCGGCATGGCGGCCCTGTGCATCGGGGTCGGGCAGGGCATCGCCCTCGTCCTGGAGCGCTGACCCGGCCCGCGAATCCCCCGAAGGTGCCCCGCGGGGGTGTCCCCCGGGGGTGTGCCCCTCAGGGTGTCCTGACACCCGGGCGGCGATCGTTTCCGGTCACCGCTCGGCGTCAACTGCCCAATAACTGAACAGTTGTGGAGCCTCCGGTCTGGCACGATGGCGCGTGCTGCCGCCCCCCGCCCCGCCCATCCCCACCCGGAGGCCCCGCGCCATGCCGCTCCTCGATCCGACGCTCTGGCAGGACGGACCGACCCTCACCGGCGGCTCCGCCCCGGTCGTCGAACCCGCCACCGGCCGCACCCTCGCCACCATCGACCTCGCCGCGCCCGCCGATGTGGCGGAGGCCGCCGTACGGGCTCTCGCGGCGCAGCAGGACTGGGCGGGCACCACCCACCCGGAGCGGGCGGCCGTGCTGCGCCGCGCCGGGGACCTGTTCACCGCCCACGCCGACGAGCTGCGGGAATGGCTGGTCCGCGAGTCCGGCTCGATACCCGGCAAGGCCGACTTCGAGCTGCACGTCGCCGCGCAGGAGTGCTACGAGGCCGCCGCGCTGGCCTCGCGCCCCACGGGGCAGGTGCTGCCGAGCGAGGCGCCCCGGCTGTCCTTCACCCGCCGGGCGCCGGCCGGGGTGGTCGGGGTCGTGGCCCCCTTCAACGCCCCGCTGATCCTGGCGATCCGCTCGGCCGCGCCGGCGCTGGCACTCGGCAACGCGGTGCTGCTCAAGCCGGACCGGCGCACCGCCGTCTGCGGTGGCCTCGCCCTCGCCGCGGTCTTCGCCGCCGCCGGGTTGCCGGGCGGGCTGCTGCAGGTCCTGCCCGGCGGCGCCGGGACGGGCGCAGCGGTGGTCGCCGACCCGCGCGTCCGGGTGGTGTCCTTCACCGGCTCCACCGCCGCGGGCCGGTCCGTCGGAGAACTGGCCGGTCGTCACCTCAAGCGCGTGCACCTGGAGTTGGGCGGCAACTCGGCCCTCGTCGTGCTCCGCGACGCCGACATCGAGTCCGCCGTGGCCCAGGCCTCCTGGGGCTCCTTCTTCCACCAGGGCCAGATCTGCATGACCGCCGGGCGGCACCTCGTGCACGCCTCGCTCTACGACGAGTACGTCGAGCGGCTCGCCGAGCGCGCCGAGGAACTGGCCGTGGGGGACCCGTACCGCGAGCGGGTCCACCTGGGCCCGCTGATCGACCGCGCCCAGCTGGACCGGGTCCACGCCCTGGTGGAGGCCAGCATCGGGCAGGGGGCCAAGCTGGTGGCCGGCGGCACGCACCGGGACCTGTTCTACCGGCCGACCGTCCTGGCGGGAGTCGCCGACGACACCCCCGCCTACGCCGAGGAGGTCTTCGGCCCGGTGGCGCCCGTACGGTCCTTCGCGACGGAGGAGGAGGCGGTGGCGCTGGCTTCGGCGGGCCCCTACGGCCTCTCCCTCGGGATCGTGACCCGGGACGCGGCGCGCGGGCTCGACCTGGCCGATCGGATCCCGACAGGGATCGTTCACATCAACGACCAGACGGTCAACGACGAGGCCGTCGCCCCCTTCGGCGGAGTCGGTGCCTCCGGCACCGGTGCCCGCTTCGGCGGCGAGGCGAACCTGGACGCCTTCACGGAACTGCGCTGGACCACCGTCCGCAGCACCCCGGCAGGCCACCCGTTCTAGGC
>NZ_JBSGZP010000355.1:0-7602 GCF_053611065.1 Streptomyces sp. NPDC054840 | reverse complement strand
GTGTCAGCCGATGAGCCCGCCGATCAGACCCGGCTGCTTCGGGGCCGAAGCCCCACCGTCCGTGCTGCTGCCCGCGGAGGAGGCCGGCTGCCTCGGGGAGGACGACTGCCGGGGGGTGCTGCGCGGGGTCTGCTTGCCGGTGGTGCCGCGCGTCGCGGCGGGCGACTCGGAGCGGGTCCCCGAGGTCCCCTTGGTGGGGCTGCCGGACGCGGTCTTCCCGGCCTTCGCGGCGGGCTCCGTCGCGCTCGCCGAGGGCGACGCGGCCTTGCTCGGTGCCTGCGGGGACCGCTGCTGTCCGGGCTGCGGGCCGGCCGGCGCCTGCGGCAGCGGGCGGCCCGGCAGGTAGTTGCTGGGGGCCTCGCCCGGCCCCGGGACGGTGACGACGGTGGAGGAGCGGACGGCGCCGCCGAGGAGCGAGCCGACGAGCAGAGTGAGCCCGCACACGACGGTGGCCATGACGGCCCCGCGGCGCAGTACGCGCCGCCGCAGCCGCCAGATCTCGGAACGCGGGCCGAGGGTCCGCCAGGCCTCGCCGGCCAGGCGGCCGTCGAGGGAGTAGACCGGGGCGCCCGCGATGATCAGCGGGCTCCAGGCTGCGAGGTAGATGATGTCGGGCGCGTCGTAGGCCGGGACGGTCTTCCAGCTCACCGTCATCAGCAGTGCGGCGGACAGCAGTGCTCCGAAGCAGGCGGCGAACCGCTGCCACAGCCCGAAGACCGTGAGCACGCCGACGATGACCTGGAGGAAGGCCACGCTCAGGCCCGCCCCGACCGGGTGCGCGAGGGCGAAGTCGCGCAGCGGCTCGGCGAGCGCCCAGGGGTTCAGCGTGTGCAGCCAGGTGACCATGGAGCCGCGCTCGCCGCCGTCGAAGTAGACGGGGTCGCAGAGCTTGCCCATGCCGGCGTAGATGGAGATGAAGCCGAGGAAGACGCGCAGCGGGAGCAGCACGACGCCGAGGTTCATCCGGCGGCCGGGGTAGTAGGAGGCCTGCCCGCGCGTGTCGGGTCCGGCCCGGCGGGAGTCGGCCCCGGGGCCGGAGCCGGGCGGCTCCTGCCAGTGGGGCAGGTCCCGTACGGCGGCCAGGGGGCGGGTCTCGGCGGGGTCCCCGTAGCTGCGCTGGCCGATGACGGTCGGCGTGGCGAGGGTGTCCTCGGCGAGGTCGCCGGCCAGGTCGACGCGGGGGATGACCTGGGTGGCGCCGCCGTCGTACTCGTCGTATCCGCGGCCGGCCTCCCGGACGGCCTGCAACAGTCCGCCCATGGCGGCGGCGTCGCCGGCGTCGGACTTGCCGCTCCAGACCACGGGGGCCCGGCGGCGGGTGGCCCCGGCGGCAGCCACCACGGCGCCACCCAGAACGGGTGCGCGGCCGGGGGACTTCGCGGGCTTGGAACGCGCGCTCGGGCTCGGTGCGAGCCGCACGCGGAAGCTGGCGTGGTTGACGATGACCTGTGCGGGGTCGCACGGCACCTTGACCATGCTCAGCGCGGGCTGGTCGTCGAACCCTGACGTTCTGGTGTCCACACTCATCTAACCGAGTGATCAGTGCTTAGGACACTGCCTTGACGTCAGGGATGTGTCCGAGACCCGTCAAGATCAAGCCACCCCGCCCGAATCGGGCGGGGTGACACGCTCACGGGTCATGTTCCGTGAGCCAAGTGGATCAGTTGTGCAGCGATCAGACGCGGCCGCGGGTCGCACGGCGGCGGGCCGCCTCGTAGAGGACGACGCCGGCGGCGACACCGGCGTTGAGGGACTCGGCGCCGCCCGGCATCGGGATGCGCACGAGGTAGTCGCAGTTCTCGCCGACGAGACGGCCGAGACCCTTGCCCTCGGAGCCGACGACGATGACGACCGGGCCGCCGAGCGCCTCCAGGTCGGTGACCGTGTGCTCGCCCTCGGCCGCGAGGCCGACGATGGTGATGCCGGCCTTCTTGTAGTCCTGGAGGGCTCGGGTCAGGTTGGTGACGCGCGAGACCGGGGTGCGGGCGGCGGTGCCGGCCGAGGTCTTCCACGCACCGGCGGTCATGCCGGCGGCGCGGCGCTCGGGGATGACCACGCCGTGGCCGCCGAAGGCGGAGACGGAGCGGACGATCGCGCCGAGGTTACGCGGGTCGGTGACACCGTCGAGGGCGACGATCAGCGGGTCGTCGCCGTCGTCGTAGGCGGCCGCGGTGAGGTCCTCGGGGTGCGCGTACTCGTACGGCGGGACCTGGAGGACCAGGCCCTGGTGGTTGAGCCCGTTGGTCATGCGGTCGAGCTCGGGGCGCGGGGCTTCCATCAGGTTGATGTTGCCGCGCTCGCCGGCGAGCTGGAGGGCCTCGCGGACGCGCTCGTCGTTGTCGATGAACTGCTGGACGTAGAGCGTCGTGGCCGGGACACCGTCGCGCAGCGCCTCGAAGACCGGGTTGCGGCCGACGACCATCTCGCTGGTGCCCTTGGGGCCGCCGCGGCGCGGGGCCGGGCGGCGCTTGGCGGCCTGGCGGGCCATGGCGTTGCTGATGCGGTTGGCCTTGTGCTTCTTGCGGTCCTCGGCCTTGGGCGTGGGGCCCTTGCCTTCCAGGCCCTTGCGCCGCTGGCCACCGCTGCCGACCGTCGCGCCCTTCTTGTTGGACGTGCGGCGGTTCCTGCGCTGGCTGTTCCCGGCCATGACTTCTACCTGTTTTCGTTGGTGCTGCGATATGTACGTATGAAGAGTGTGCCGCCCGGAGCCCCGGGCAGCACACCAAGTTCAGCTGCTGGGCTCAGCGGGGGCCGAGCGTCCAGCGCGGACCGGTGGGGCTGTCCTCGATGACCAGCCCGGACTGCTGGAGCTGATCGCGGATCGCGTCGGCGGTCGCCCAGTCCTTGCGGCCACGGGCGGACTCGCGCTGATCCAGGACGAGTCGTACGAGGGTGTCCACGGCGCCGTGGAGCTCCTCGCCGCGGTCGGACCCGTTCCCGCCGTCCCAGTGGGGGTCGAGCGGGTCCAGGCCGAGGACGCCCAGCATGGCCCGCACCTCGGACAGGCGCGCGATGGCCGCGTCCTTGTCGTCGGCGGCGAGCGCGCTGTTGCCCTGGCGGACGGTGGTGTGGACGATCGCGAGCGCCTGCGGGACGCCCAGGTCGTCGTCCATGACCTCGGCGAAGGCGGGCGGGACCTCGCCCGCCGGCTCGACGGGGCCGCCGGCCTTCTCGATGACGCGCTGGTAGAAGCCCTCGATCCGGGCGAAGGCCGACTCGGCCTCGCGCAGGGCGTCCTCGCTGTACTCGATCATCGACCGGTAGTGCGGGGTGCCGAGGTAGTAGCGCAGGACGATCGGGCGCCACTGCTTGACCATCTCGGAGACGAGGACGGAGTTGCCCAGCGACTTCGACATCTTCTCGCCGGACATGGTGACCCAGGCGTTGTGGACCCAGTACTTCGCGAACTCGTCGCCGAAGGCCTTGGCCTGGGCGATCTCGTTCTCGTGGTGCGGGAAGATCAGGTCGAGCCCGCCACCGTGGATGTCGAAGGCCTCACCGAGGTACTTGTGCGCCATGGCCGAGCACTCCAGGTGCCAGCCGGGACGGCCGCGGCCCCACGGGGTCTCCCAGGAGGGCTCGCCGGGCTTGACGGACTTCCACATCGCGAAGTCACGCGGGTCGCGCTTGCCGGTCTCGCCGGTGGACTCCGGCTGACGGATGTTGTCGAGCTCCTGGCGGGAGAGCGAGAGGTAGTCGGCGTAGGACTTCACGTCGAAGTAGACGTTGCCCTCGGACTCGTAGGCGTGACCGCGCTCGATGAGGCCGCGCATCATCTCGACCATCTCGGTGACGTGACCGGTGGCGCGCGGCTCATAGGTGGGCGGGAGGCAGCCGAGTGCGCGGTAGCCGTCGTTGAAGGCGCGCTCGTTCTCGTAGCCGATGGACCACCACGGGCGGCGCTGCTCGGCGGCCTTCGTGATGATCTTGTCGTCGATGTCCGTGACGTTGCGGATGAAGGTGACCTCGTAGCCCCGGTACTCGAACCAGCGGCGCATCATGTCGAAGTTGAGACCCGACCGGATGTGCCCGATGTGCGGGGCGGCCTGCACCGTGGCGCCGCACAGGTAGATCGAGACACAGCCCGCGGTGAGCGGGGTGAAGTCGCGGATCTGCCGGGCGCTGGTGTCGTACAGGCGAATAGTCACGGCATCCAGGGTAGTGGCCCTGTAGCAGTGCCCCGCGACCCTTTCGGGACCCGGGGCACCTTTGTTGCCGAAGATGTCCGGCCGCTGCGAGCGATCAGGCCCGGTTCGTCCGGTACACGAGGGCCGTGGCGATCGCGGCGAGCCCTTCGGCGCGGCCGGTGAGCCCCAGCCCGTCGGTGGTGGTGCCGGACACCGCGACGGGAGCGCCGGCGGCGGCCGCGAGCGCCTTCTGTGCCTCCTCGCGCCGCTTGCCGATCTTCGGGCGTACGCCGATCACCTGGATGGCGATGTTGCCGATCTCGAAGCCCTCGGCACGGACGATACGGGCCGCCTCCGCCAGAAGGGTGACACCGGCGGCGCCGGACCACTCGGGGCGGGAGGTGCCGAAGTGCGCACCGAGGTCGCCGACGCCGGCGGCGGAGAACAGGGCGTCGCAGGCGGCGTGGGCGGCGACGTCACCGTCGGAGTGGCCGGCGAGGCCGTCCTCGCCCTCCCAGAGCAGCCCGGCGCACCACAGCTCGCGGCCGGTCTCGAAGGCATGGACGTCGGTGCCGATGCCGACGAGCGGGATCAGCGGCGCGGCGGAAGCGGTGGGCTCAGTAGCCATCGGTGGCCCTCCTGCGGGCGAGTACGGCCTCTGCGAGGACCAGGTCGAGCGGGCGGGTGACCTTGAAGGCCTCTTCGTGGCCCGGGATCACCACGACGGTGACGCCGAGCCGTTCCACCATTCCGGCGTCGTCGGTGGCGCCCTCGCCGTCGACGGCGATCGCGGCGTGCGCCTGCCGGAGGGTGGCGAGGTCGAAGCCCTGCGGGGTCTGCACGGCACGCAGCCGGGCCCGCTCGGGCGTGCCGAGGACCGGCTCGGGCTCGCCGGGCTTGCCGGGCTCGACCTCCTTGACGGTGTCGGCCAGGGGCAGCGCGGGCACCACGGCGGGCGCTCCGTCGCGTACGGCCTCGATGACCGAGTCCACGGTGTCCACCGGGACGAGCGGACGGGCCGCGTCATGGATGAGTACGGAGGTGATGTCCGCGGGCAGCACGTCGAGGCCGGCGCGGACGGACTCCTGGCGGGTCTCCCCGCCGGGAACGACCAGCAGCTCGGTGCGCTCGGGCAGCGCGTGCTCGCCCAGCAGCAGGCGCACCTCGGCGGCCTCGTCGGGCGGGGCGACGACCACCACGAGGGAGACCGCTCGGGAGCGGGCCATCGCGCGTACGGCGTGGATGAGCATCGGGGTGCCGCCGAGGGCCCGCAGGGCCTTGGGGGCACCGGGACCGAGGCGTACCCCCCGGCCGGCGGCCGGGATCACCGCGGCGGTGCGGTGGGGACGCGTAACGTCAGACATCAGTAGCTCCGAGCCAGGTTTGTGACTTCGGCCGACATGGGTATGGCCTGAAGGGTGCCGGGTGCGACGCCCCTCGCCCCTTCCGTGACGACCGGTCGAGCAGGCTGCCCGGGCCCGGCACGCCATCGCGATGGTGGCAGTGAGGCAGTAAGGCAAGAGGTACGGATACAGACATGCCGCAGCGCCCGGCAACAGGCCTCTCGTGGAGGAGAGACCTTGTCATCGGGCACCGCGGCAAGCTGCGCACCATATGGTGCACGGTGTGCACGGGGACTCGCGTCAGGACGCGAGCACCTCGTCGAGGAGGGCCTCGGCCTTGTCCTCGTTCGTGTTCTCAGCGAGCGCGAGCTCGCTCACCAGAATCTGGCGCGCCTTCGCGAGCATGCGCTTCTCGCCCGCGGAAAGCCCGCGCTCGCGCTCACGACGCCACAGGTCACGCACCACTTCGGCGACCTTGATGACATCGCCAGAAGCGAGCTTCTCCAGATTTGCCTTGTAGCGCCGGGACCAGTTCGTCGGCTCTTCTGCATACGGTGCACGAAGCACCTCGAAGACCCGGTCCAGCCCGTCCTGGCCGACTACGTCGCGAACGCCGACGAACTCCGCATTGTCCGCAGGCACACGAACCGTCAGGTCGCCCTGGGCGACCTTGAGCACCAAGTAGGTCTTGTCCACGCCTTTGATCTGACGAGTCTCAATGGCCTCGATCAGCGCGGCCCCGTGATGGGGATAGACCACGGTGTCGCCAACCTTGAACGTCATGTGACAGGTACCCCTTCCGTGGCTATCCAGGGTAACACGAGAACTGACTGTTATGAATGGCGTTTTCGCAGGTCAGGGCACATCTCGGGGCTTGACAACAGCAACAGGAACGTGCTGCGGAGGGCTTCCGGAAGGGGGTATTCGCAGGTCGGGGGCGCTGCGCGGACCGGACGAAAGGCCCACGCCACACGTGCCCGGCACCCCCATCCGTGTGACGTACGTCCCGTTTTGCCGGGTTCCGAGTCGAGAAACCGAACTACTCCGTCCGACTGGCCACCATCCCCACCGGGAGGTTCCGGCCCAATCCCGAATTGATCACGAAGTGGCGTTCGAGGGAATCCGGAAATTGATCAACAGGGCTCCGGGCACGATATGCGGGCGCCACGAGATCGGCGCGGTGAACGGTGCGGTGAAGGTGCGGTGAACGGCGCCCCGGAATGCAAGATCGCGGGGCGGTCCCAGGGCGGCGGCCGCCCTGCGGAGGGTCGGGTGCGGGGGCGGGGCGGCGGCTCGGTAACCTAAGCGCGCTGACACACCCTTAGAGCGGCTTTACCTCGGCCGTTCCGAGCGACCACCCGCCCCTTCCGTTCGTCCAAGGAGATGCCGCCGCCGTGAGCCGCAGCCTTCGACGCGGCGCCCTCGCCGCCACTGCCGTCGTGTTCTCGATCGCCTCGCTGGCCGCATGCGGTGCGGGCCAGGACGCGCAGACCCTTCAGATCAAGCCGGACAACGCCGCCGCCACCAAGGGCGACATCGAGGTCCAGAACGCACTGGTGATCACCCAGGGCCAGAAGGGCGAGAAGGGCCCCGCGGTCGTCTCGGCGACGCTCTTCAACAACAGCACCACGGCGGAGACCCTGGACGCCATCACCCTCCCGGGTGGTAAGGGCAAGGTCGCGCTGAAGCCCGCCGGAGGATCCGGCAAGATCACCGTGCCGGCCCTCGGCTCCGTGGTGATCGGCGGCAAGGGCAACGCCTCCGCCGTGATCGAGGACGGTTCCCTGGCCGCCAGGGACGGCGAAGTGCAGGACGTCGTCTTCCAGCTGAGCAGCACGGGCGGTGTCGAGCTGCAGGCCTTCGTGGTCCCCGCCACCGGCGCGTTCGCCCCGTTCGGCCCGACCGCGGCCCCGGCCGTGGGCGCCACCCCGTCCGGCTCTCCCTCGGGCACGCCGTCGGGCTCGCCGTCCGGCTCCCCTTCGGGCACGGCCACCGGCGCGGCCGCGCGCACCAGCCCGTCCGGCTCCCCCTCGGGCGGCGCCACCGGTACGCCGGCGGGTTCCCCGTCGCACAGCGCCGGCCACTGACGCGGACCTACGCATACGGGAAGGGCCCCCGACCGCATCAGCGGT
>NZ_JBSGZP010000354.1:0-7618 GCF_053611065.1 Streptomyces sp. NPDC054840 | reverse complement strand
GACTATGGCATCTGCGGCTTCGGCGATACCGGGGATTCGGTGCCCGGAAGTGCGACGCCCTCAGGCAGGAGCCGGAGATGCCGGGCAATCCCGCCTCTCGCTCCGTCAGGCCAGGCGCAGTGGCCGCGCTCTCGCCACGCTTGAGGGTGGGTGCGCTCCACCCAACCGCAAGCGTGCAGCCGGGTTCCGCACCGTCAGGCCACCGCTGCGGTGGAGGCAGTCGACAGCCTCGGGGGAGAACGGGTACGCCGAGGAAGCCGGGTTCTTCACGGTCGTCGCGCGCGGACGCTCATGGCTTCACGCCGCTCGATGTGCTGGTGCGGTGGAGGGCGACGGCTGCGTGTACGGCGCTGCCGGTGGCCATGGCGTTTTCGTCGAAGACGACTCGGTTGGAGTGCATGTCCGGGATGTTCTGGGCCGGCGGGGAGAGCGGGCGGGCGCCGAGGAACGCCATCGCGCCGGGGACGCGTTCGAGGACATAGGCGAAATCCTCGGAGCCCATGACCGGCTCGGCGAGCTCGTGGACGATGTCCTGTCCGAGCCGCGTGGCAACCGCCTGCCCCACGCGGCCGGCGAATGCCGGCTCGTTGTGCAGCGGTGGGTAGCCCTCGGTCAGCTCGATGCCGGCCTCGGCGCCGTGCGCGGCGCAGATGTGGCGGGCCACGCGTTCGATGCCGGCACGTACCTGGCGGCGGACGTCGGGGTTCAGGGTGCGGAAGGTGCCCTGGAGTTCGGCGGTCTCCGGGATGATGTTGGTGGTGGTGCCCGCTTCGATGCGGGTGATGGTGACCACGGCCGGATCGAAGATGTTCACCGTGCGGGTGACGAGGTTCTGCAGGGCTTGGACGATCTCGCAGGCCACCGGGACGGGGTCGAGTGCCAGGTGGGGTGCCGAGGCGTGGCCGCCCCGGCCGCGCACGGTGAGACGGATCCGGTCGGAGGCCGCGAACATGGGGCCCGGCCGCAGGTGAAGGGTGCCGGATTCGAACCGCGTGGTGACGTGCAGGGCGAAGGCCGAATTCACGCTGTGCCCGTCGGCAGCGGCCAGGACGCCTTCCTCGATCATGTCGGCGGCGCCGCCGCCGCTCTCCTCGGCGGGCTGGAACATGAACACCACCCGTCCTGCGAGCTCCTCCCGTCGCGCCGAGAGGAGGCGGGCAGCGCCGACGAGCATCGCCGTGTGCAGATCGTGGCCGCACGCATGCATGGCACCCGGGCTGCGGGAGGCGAAGTCCAGGCCGGTGTCCTCGTGCAGCGGCAGCGCGTCCATATCGGCCCTCAGCAGCACGGTGGGGCCCGGATGGGCGCCGTTGAGGACGGCGGTCACCGAGCTGAGGCGTGTGCCGGTGGTGACGTGCAGGGGAAGACCGTCGAGGGCCTCGAGGACCCGTTCCTGGGTACGGGGCAGGTGCCGGCCCAGTTCGGGGTCACGGTGCAGGGCCCTGCGCAGGCTGATGATGCCGGGCAGCAGGCGGCGCGCCTGTGCGAGCAGGCCGTTGTCCGCCGGCAGGCCCGCGACCGGGCGGTCGGCACCTTCTTCCTCGCTCACGCGGCGACTCCCGCCGACTCGGTGACGGTCTGTGCGACGAGGTCTCGCAGGATGTGCGGGGCCGCATCGGGCCGGCCGAGGGGGGCGCGGGCGGATCCGGGGAGTGCCGAGAACGTGCCGACGTTCTGGACGCGGACGTTTTGTTCCGCCATGAACTCTCCGGCGAGCGAGTTCCGCTTCTCCGGGGTCCGGCTGTTGCACCATTCCAGGTTCTCTTCGGTGAGTAAGGCGTTGAGGGAGCTGATGTCTTCCATGGTGCTTCCCTTTTCGTGCAGGGCGCGGCGTCTGCGCGCCGTGTGCAGGCCTGCCCGCCTGTCTCGCGGGATGCGCGGACAGCCGGGTAATGCACCCGATCGGCGTCGGGCTGCGGGCTTGAGCAGAAGACCCGGCGGGCTGTCCGGTGGCTGTTGCGGTGTGCGGTGTGCGGTGTGCGGTGCCGGGAGTCTCGATCGGGTGATCGCGGGCCGGAAAGAAGGGCCTGGCGGTATACGGGGAAAATCCAGAGGAACGGACGGCCGCGCGCTGCTACGGTCGGGCGCCATGAGCTGGCTTCCCGATGACTTCGTCCACCCCGTCCTGGTACCGCTGCCGGGCGGTGGCCATCACCTGCGGCCGATCCGGGAGGCGGACACCCCGCTCGACTATCCGGCTGTGATGGGTTCGCGCGAGCGGCTGTGGACCATCTTCGGCCCGGCCTGGGGCTGGCCCGCGGCCACCATGACCTACGAGGCCGACCAAGTCGACCTGCTGCGGCACGAGAAGGAGATCGCCGCACACCAGTCCTTCAACTACGCGCTGTTCGACGCGGCGGAGACGGCTCTGCTCGGCTGTGTCTACATCGACCCACCGGAGAGGGCCGGCGCGGACGGCGAGATCTCCTGGTGGGTGGTGGACGAGCTGGTGGGCAGCAAGGTCGAGCAGGCCCTCGACGTGCTGGTGCCGCAGTGGATCGCCGCCGACTGGCCGTTCGAGCAGCCGCGCTTCCTCGGCCGAGAGATCTCCTGGTCGGACTGGCTCGCCCTGCCGGAGCATCCCGACACGTAAGTGGTTGTTGCCCGTACCGATCTCGAAGACTGTCGATCGAACGGGAGTCTCGATCGGGTGGCTGCGGCGGTTTCCGCGCGTGAAAGCAGGGCCTCCAGGCAGCTCGGGGGTGCGATCCCATTCCGAGTGGTTCCCGGAGGCCCTGTTGTCTTTGTTGTACGTTCCCGCTCATGGCACGGATCCCGGTGCCCAGGCCGGTCGGCAGACCGCGAACAACGCCGGATGTGGTCCTGGCCGAAAGGCCTGTTCATCGCGCGCAATCCGCGATCACCTGCGGCGTCGCGGGATCCAGACGGTGTTCCCGCAACGGGGCTTCCCCGAGCCGGACGTGACGATCGTGGCCAGTCGGCGTCCTGTCGGCGGCAGGGAGCATCGGGCCGTCAGGCGGTGTCGAAATGCTGGCGGGCGGTCTCGATGTCGTCGAGGTAGCGATGGGTCCAGTCGCACATCGCGTCGACCGTCGCGCGCAGAGCGCGGCCGGGCTCCGTGAGGGTGTACTCGACGCGCGGCGGCACGGTGGGGTGCACCGTGCGCTCGACCAGCCCGTTGCGTTCCAGCAGGCGCAGGTTCTGCGTGAGCATCTTGTGGCTGACGCCCTCGACCTCGTTACGCAGCGCCGTGAAGCGCAGCGTGCGTTCTCCCAGCGCTTCGATGATCAGCAACGCCCACTTGTTGGCGATGTCCGAGAAGATCTCCCGCGCAAGGGAATCCGCGCGCGTCACATCTGCCTCGTCCTGCCTCGACCCCTTGAACTGCTTGGTCACCATGAGGTTCCCCAGTCACCGAAAAGTGCGTTCTTCCACGTCAGAGGTCACTCTCCTATGGTTTTCGAGTAACCACAAGAGAGCACAAGGAGACTGACGCCATGACTGTCACGCTGGTGAACCCTGACGGATTGCCCACCATCGGCGCCTACCGGCAGGTGGCGATCGCATCCGGGTCGAAGATGATCTTCATAGCCGGCCAGGTCGCCTGGGACGCCGAAGGCGTCACGGTCGGCCAAGGCGACCTGGCCACCCAGGTCGAACAGTGCTACGTCAACGTCGGCACCGCCCTGGCCGCAGCGGGCGGTTCGTTCGAGGACGTGGTGAAGCTGAACCTGTACGCCGTTGACTGGACCCCCGAGAGGATGCCCGACCTCATGGAGGGGATCGGCCGCGCCGCCGAGCGGCTGGGTGTCACCCCGGTCCCGCCGGCCACCCTGGTGGGTGTCGCGGCCCTGGATGTGCCCGAGCACCTGGTGGAGGTCGAGGCCGTCGCCATCCTCGACTGAAGCTGACTATTTGATGGGTGGTCAGTTGATCGGCTGCGTCTGCCCGGTCGGTGATCACTGATGCGATGTGGGACCGGATCGAGCCGCTGAGGCCGGCCGATCCGGTCCGTGGACGAAGGTGGCCGACCACCGCCGTACCCTGGAGGCCATCGCCGGGAGCTCACGAACGGCTGCCTGGCTTCCGTCCTGGGGGAGTGCCCAGTAGCCCTCGGGGAGGGCCGGTGCCGTCAGCCGCCGCAGGTATCGGCCGGCGGATTCGAGCGTAGCGCACCCCAGCGCGTCCGCCGTGAGATGGGCCGATTCCTCGGTGCGAGGCCGACGGTCCCGGCCCGGGTGGCCACAGGGCGCCGTCCGGCGATGATCGCCGGCCCTGGCTGCGCTGCCGCATCCGTTCTGGATGGGGGCCCGCCGGGCCGGTGCACCGTGGGCGGATCAGCGGGTGATCGAGATCGCGAAGGGGGCGAATCCGCTGGACCGGATCACGTGCGGTACGAACAGTATCGCGGCCTCCGTGGCGCGGGCGGTCCGGATCCCGCCGAGATCAGTGATCCACTCTTTGCGCCAGCCGAGGTCGATGAGCAGTTCACGGACGCTCTGCTTGGCCTGCGGATCCTCGCCGGAAAGGAAGGCGTCGGGCGCCTGGCTGAGTGTGGCCGGCGCGGTCATCACGGGGAAGAGCATGGTGTTGAGTGTCTTGACGACGCGCGTGTCGGGGAGCGCTTCCTGGAGTTGCTCGGCGAGGCTTGAGCCGGGGTAGATCAGGTCGGCGGGCAGTCCGTCCGGTCCGTCGACCGTGGCGTTGGAGACGTCGACGAGGATCTTGTCGCGCAATTCCTCGCGCAGGGCGACGAGACGGTCCAGCGAACCGGCGCCCGGGGTGGCGTTGATGACGATCTGCGCTGTCCGGGCGGCGTCAGCGGCGGCGCCGGGCGCGCGGCCCGCCACGGTCACCTCATGCCCAGCCCGGATGAGGGCTGTGGCCAGGTTGCCGCCGACGCGGCCGTTTCCGAGAACTGCGATCGTGGTCATGATGATGTGGTCCTTTCGTGCGGGCAGGTTGTGGTGCGCGGTCAGCGTGAGAGCGTGGCGACGGCCTCGGCGTGGACGCCGGGCGCGGCGGCCAGGAAGCTCTCGCTCTGCGGGGTCCAGGGGCGGCCCTCGGCATCGGAGATCCGTCCGCCGGCCTCGGTGACCAGCAGCGCCCCGGGCAGCAGATCCGCGCGGGCACCGGCGAACTGCCAGAAGGCGTCGATCCGGCCGGCGGCCACGTTCAGCAGGTGCAGGGTCGCGGGCACGGCGGTGCGGACGACGAGCGCGTCGAAAAGCATTGCGGTGATCGAGGAGCCGACGCGCCGTACGACCTTCTCGTCCTCGTCCGGCCGGGCCTGGCTGGTGGCCACGACACTCAGGCCGAGGTCGGCGGTCTGGGAGACGCCCAGCGGCCGCCCGTCGAGATGGGCACCCGCGCCGGCGAGGGCGGTGTAGGTCTCACCGGTCAACGGCAGGTGGACCACGGTGAGCACCGGCTGGTTCTCACGCACCAGGGTGGCGGTCACCGCCCAGTCCGGCAGGGCGTGCAGGTGGTTGACGTTGCCTTCGGCCGGATCCACGACCCACCATTCGCCGGACGGCAGCGGCCCGCCGTCCAGCTCGTCCTCCACCCAGCCGGCGTCCGGGCGCAGGCGGGTGAGGCGGGGCCGCAGGATGTCGAGGGCCGTGTCGTCGTTGGCGGCGAGCGCGCGCATCAGTTCCTCGCGGTTGTGATAGCGGACCACCTCGCCGAAGCGCTCTCGCAGGGCCGAACCGGCCTCGCGCACGGCCATCGCGGTCTGGCCGAGCAGGTCGGCGTCGGAGGCGGCGACGTCAGTGGTCTGAAGCGTTGCGGACATGGTGGTACTCCCGTGTGAGAAGGGGTGATGAGGCCGGTCGGGCCGAGCTGTGCGCTTCTTCTTGCGCTCCGGTCTCGAAGGTATACAGCCCCTCCATTAACCTCAACTGCATGTCAAGCATGGCTAGGATTACTCACATGCAATTGGATTTGAATCTGCTCACCGCGCTCGACGCACTGCTGGAGGAGGGAAGCGTGGCCGGGGCCGCCGCGCGCCTCCACGTCACCGCTCCGGCGATGAGCCGGAGCCTGGGCCGAATCCGGCGCACGACCGGGGACCAGATCCTGGTGCGCACCGGCCGCACGATGACCCCGACGCCGTATGCGATTGCCGTCCGGGAACAGGTGCACGAGCTGCTGCAGCAGGTCCAAGGGGTGCTGGCACCGAGCCGTGAACTCGATCTGGCAACGCTGGAGCGCACTTTCACACTCCGCTGGCACGATTCCCTGGTCGCCCTGGGCGGCGCCCCACTGCTCGCGGCCGTGCGAGGACAGGCGCCGGGCGTTCGATTGCGTTTCGTCGCGGAATCCAGCATCGACACCCCCGAGTTGCGGCGCGGCGAGGTCGACCTGGAGGCGAACGCCAACCGCCCGAGCGCATCGGACATCCGTGCCGAGAAGGTGTGCGAGACCCGGCTCGTCATCGTCGTGAGGCACGGGCACCCCCTCACCCGCGTCGGGACCGTGACCGCAAAGCGGTACGCCGCCGCTGAGCACGTGAGCGTCTCGCGACGTGGAAACCTCAGCAATGCCCTCGACGACGCCCTCGCGCGGATCGGCCTCACCCGCCGCGTGGTGGCGACCGCGCCCACGGAAGCGGCCGCGTTGGAGTTCGCGCGCGGTTCCGATCTCCTGATCAGCGTCCCCGAAGCCACCACGCGGTCCGCGGTCACCGACCTCGGCCTGGTCGTGCTGCCCCTCCCGCTCGAACTGCCGTCGGCACCGATATACCTGTCGTGGCATCAGCGCTACGACACCGACCAGGCCCACGCTTGGCTGCGCGGGCTGGCGCGAACCGCGCTAGCCATGTGCTGAATGCGCTCGAACCGTCGGGCGTCAGGCCCGGGAGATCAACCTCTCCGAAGTCCCCCCCGGAACACATTGGTCTGACAGGGATTTCTACCGACGGCGACCTGTGGAAACAGGATCCCAACGGGGGTTCGCAAATCTCTCGCACCTGATCATTCATGAGAACCGTGGTGTCCCAGGCGCCGGCGATCGCGATGGTCACGGGCTCGCGCGGAGGTGGTTGCGCTCGCCGTTGTGGTCGAGGATGGATGCACAGGACCTCGGCGGGCCCGCGGTCGGCGCGCAGGGTGTGGGGGGTCATGGTGGAGCAGGAGCCGACCTGTCCGGCCTCGACGCGAATGACGTGTTCGCCGAGGTAGAGGACGACCGTGCCGGAAAGCACGGTGAACCAGTCCCGGCGCGGGTGGACTCCGAGGTCGTCCGGAGTGACGGCGCCCGCCGGGTCGGTGATGCGCATCTTGGGCTGGAAGCGGATGACCTGGCCGCCGTCGATGCCCTCTTGGACGAGCCCCACCCCGCTCGGCATCGTGCGCCGCGGTGACCTGAGCATCCGTACGACACGCACCACCTGGATCGCGCGGCGCCCTTAGGCCGGCCGGTCGGGGCTCGCCCATGGCACGGGGCCTTCTCGCCGCCGGCGTCATCCGGGGTCGGACGCCGAGGCGGCACGACTTCAGCGTCGAGCGGGTCGGCTGGTTCCGGTCAGGCTGCCGGGCCGGTCAGGACGGCCTTGGCCGCCAGCCGGAGATTCCTGATCATCGGATTCGGGTCACCCTTGCGGCTGACCAGGACGACCTGGCTGGGGGGAGCACCCTCGATCGGGACGGTGACGAGG
>NZ_JBSGZP010000353.1:0-7625 GCF_053611065.1 Streptomyces sp. NPDC054840 | reverse complement strand
ACGCCGTTCTCCTACCGCTACGCGTTGCTGGCGCTCACCCAGCGCTCCAGGGCGGCCCGCGCCGCACCCGAATCGATGGACTCCGCCGCACGGGCCATGCCGGCCGCGAGCTGTTCCTCCAGGGTGCCCGGGCCGGGGTCGAGAGCCACCAGGGCGGCCGCCGAGTTCAGCAGTACGGCGTCGCGTACCGGGCCGGTCTCGCCGGCAAGGAGGCGGCGGGCCACGTCCGCGTTGTACGAGGGGTCCCCGCCGGCCAGGGCGGAGACGTCGACCAGCGTGATGCCCACGTCACGGGGGTCGAAGGCCTGCTCGGAGACCTTGCCGTCGCGGACCCACCAGATGCGCGAGGTCGACGTCGTGGTCAGTTCGTCCAGGCCGTCGTCGCCGCGGAAGACCAGCGCGGAGGAGCCCCGCGCGGCGAGCACGCCCGCGATGATCGGGGCCATCCGGGGATCGGCCACGCCGGTCGCCTGGGCGCGCACCCGGGCAGGGTTGGTCAGCGGGCCCAGCGCGTTGAAGAAGGTCCGGATGCCCAGTTCCTTGCGGGCCGCGGCCACATGGCGCAGTGCCGGGTGGAACTTCACGGCGAAGCAGAAGGTGATGCCGGCCTCTTCGGCGACCTCCACGACCCGCTCCCGGCTGAGGTGGAGGTTGACCCCGAGCTTCTCCAGGACGTCCGAGGAACCGCTCGCGGAGGACGCGGCCCGGTTTCCGTGCTTGACGACCTTGGCGCCGGTGCCGGCCACCACGACCGCCGACATCGTGGAGATGTTCACCGTTTTGGCCCCGTCACCACCGGTGCCGACGATGTCCACGGTGCGGCCGGGCACCTCGATCAGGTTGGCGTGCGCGTACATCGCCCGTACGAGGCCGTTGATCTCCTCGACCGTCTCCCCCTTGGCCCGCAGCGCGACCGTGAAGCCGGCGATCTGGGCGTCGGTGGCTTCCCCGCGCATGATCCGGTCCATGGCCCAGGCGGTGTCCTCGGCGATCAGGTCCTGGCCGGTCAGCAGAGCGTCGAGAACGCCCGGCCAGCCACGGGCCGCCACGCTGTCGCCGCCTGCCGGGGTCGCAACGTTCATGGTCCGCTCCTGCTGTCGGTGGGCCGTCCTCATGTTCTGGCGCCACGTCTGATCGGTCGGGGTTCAGCCTATCCAGCCCCGGTTACGGCAAAGAGCCCCGTCCAGACGCTGGACGGGGCTCTCGCCGTGGCGACACCAGGACTGACCGAAATCAATCCCTCATGCGTTCATCCGGAGATCAGTGGTGGCCGTGGCCGGACTGGATCTCCTTGTATTCCTCCACCGTGGGCTTCGGAATCTGGTTGTTCTCACCGTAGAAGCCCTGGCTGAGCTTCGCGCGCAGCTTCTGGGTGGCCTTCACCTTGCGCTCGACACCGTTCTCGTCGAGCGTCGGGCCGATCTCGATCGGCTTGTACTGCTCGTGCGCGGTGAGCTTGTGCAGCTGTCCCGCCGGGAGCGGCTCGTGGACCTCGACGAACTCACCGTGCGGCAGACGCTTGATGATGCCGGTCTCGCGACCGTGCAGCACCTTGTCGTGGTCACGACGCTGGAGACCGAGGCAGATCCGCTTGGTGACGATGAACGCCAGCACCGGGACGACGAAGAAGCCGATCCGGACGAACCACGTGATCGAGTTGATCGACAGGTGGAAGTACTGGGCGAACATGTCGTTGCCGCCGCCGATGAGGAGCACGATGTACTCCGCGATCCAGGCGACACCGAAGGCGGTGCGGGTCGGGACGTTCCGCGGGCGGTCCAGGATGTGGTGCTCGCGCTTGTCCCCGGTGACCCAGGACTCGATGAACGGCCAGACGGCGATCGCGCCGAGGACCAGCGGGAAGAGCAGCAGCGGGATGAACACGCCCAGGACGAGCGTGTGGCCCCACAGGTTGATCTCCCAGCCGGGCATGGCACGGATCAGGCCTTCCGGCATACCCATGTACCAGTCGGGCTGCGCACCGGTGGACACGTGGTCCGGGCGGTACGGGCCGAGCGCCCAGATCGGGTTGATCGTCGCGATGGCCGAGACGGCCGAGATGACACCGAAGACCAGGAAGAAGAAGCCTCCGGCCTTGGCCATGTAGACCGGCAGCAGCGGCATGCCGACGACGTTGTTGTTCGTCTTGCCGGGACCCGCGAACTGGGTGTGCTTGTGGTAGAAGACCAGGATCAGGTGGGCCACGAGCAGGCCCATCATGATGCCGGGCAGCAGCAGGATGTGCACCGAGTAGAACCGCGCGACGAAGTCGCCGCCCGGGAACTCCCCGCCGAACAGGAACATCGACAGGTACGTGCCGACGACCGGGACGGACAGGATGGCGCCCTGCATGAAGCGGACACCGGTACCCGAGAGCAGGTCGTCCGGCAGCGAGTAACCGGTGAAGCCGGTGAACATGCCGAGGACCAGCAGCAGGAAGCCGAAGAGCCAGTTGATCTCACGCGGCTTGCGGAACGCGCCGGTGAAGAAGACGCGCATCATGTGCACGACCATGGCCGCGACGAAGATCAGCGCCGCCCAGTGGTGGATCTGACGGATCAGCAGGCCGCCGCGGACGTCGAAGCTGATGTCGAGCGTCGAGGCGAAGGCCTCGGACATCATGACGCCCTGCATCGGCACGTACGAGCCGTGGTACACGACCTCGTTCATGCTCGGGTGGAAGAACAGCGTCAGGTACACACCCGTGAGGATGATGATGATGAAGCTGTAGAGGCAGATCTCACCCAGCATGAAGGACCAGTGGTCCGGGAAGATCTTGCGCATGTTGGCCTTGGCGAGGCCGTAGATGCCCAGGCGGCCGTCCGCCCAGTCCGCTACGCGCTCGCCGGCCGGCGCTTTGCGCTGGTTGTTGTCGCTGGTGCTCATCCGCGCTCCCAGAATGCAGGACCGACGGGCTCTTCGAAGTCGCCGAGCGCTTCGAGGAAGCCTTCGTCATTCACGCCGATCCGCAGCTGCGGAAGCGCGTGACCGGCCGGGCCGAAGATGACACGGGCGCCGTCGGAGAGGTCGAAGGTGGACTGGTGGCACGGGCAGAGCACGTGGTGCGTCTGCTGCTCGTACAGGCTGATCGGGCAGCCGACGTGGGTGCAGATCTTGGAGTAGGCCACGATCCCGTCGTGGGACCACTCCAGCTCCTGCTTGTCCTTGATGTCGTCCGGCTGAATGCGGACGATCATCAGGGCGGCCTTGGCGATCTGGACCTGGAAGTCGTGCTGCTCCTCCTCCAGGCCTTCCGGCCTGGCGAAGGTCAGCGACCCGACGAGCACGTCCTCGGGACGCAGCGGCTCGTTCGTGTTGTCGTTGATCAGCAGCTTGCCCTTGGCCCACGCGGTCTTGCGCAGCTTCTCCTCGGGCAGCGGGCCCAGGTCGCGCATGATCACGACGGCGGACAGCGGCAGCATGGCCAGCGCGCCCAGCATCGTGTTGCGGATCAGGGGCCGGCGGCCGATGCCGGACTCGTTGGCGCCGTCGGCGAAGTCCTGCAGGACCTGCGCCTTGACCTCCGGCGGAGCGGCGATCTCGTGGCGCTCGGCGGCGACCTCCACGTCGGACATCAGGGTGCGGGCCCAGTGGACCGCGCCGGCGCCGATGCAGAAGAGGGCCGTGCCCAGGGTCATGCCCAGGGAGAAGTTGAGCGCGCTGATCTTCCCGAGGGGGAAGATGTAGACGATCTTGTCGACCGGGAAGATCACGTAGGACGCGATGAAGCCGATCGTCGCCAGCATCGACAGGGTGAAGAGCATCGCGACGGTGCGCTCGGAGCGCTTGGCCGCCCGCTCGTCGATGTCCTGGATGCGGGGCTTGTGGACCGGCAGGCCCGGGTCGGCGAACGGGTGGTCCGCGACCGCGACGCCACCGTGGTGGGCGTCTCCCTGCACGCTCGGCAGGTGCTTCTCTTGGGGAATCTCTTGGTTACTCATGACTTCTTGGCCTTAGCGGTGTGGGCCGCGACCCAGACGGCGACAGCGATCAGCGCACCCAGGGCGAAGATCCAGCCGAACAGACCTTCGGAGACGGGGCCGAGGCCACCGAGCTTCAGGCCGCCGGGGCTGGTCGACTTCTCGCCGTTCACGTTCTCGAGGTACGCGATGATGTCCTTCTTCTGCTTCTCCGGCATGGTGCTGTCGGGGAAGGAGGGCATGTTCTGCGGGCCGGTCTGCATGGCCTCGTAGATGTGCTTCGGCGAGACGTCCTCAAGGTTGGGGGCGTACTTGCCGTTCGTCAGCGCGCCGCCTTCGCCGGTGAAGTTGTGGCACTGCGCGCAGTTGTTGCGGAAGAGCTCACCACCGTTGGCGATGTCGGCACCCGCCGGGTCGTACTGCTTCTCGGTCGGCGTGATCGGACCGGCGCCGAGCGACGCGATGTACGCGGCCAGCTGGTCGATCTGCGCCTGCTCGTAGACGACGGGCTTCTTCGGCACCTGGGCGCCGGGCTGCTGGGCGGGCATGCGGCCCGTGCTCACCTGGAAGTCGACGGCCGCGGAGCCGACGCCGACCAGGCTCGGGCCGTCAGAGGAACCCTGACCGCCGGTTCCGTGGCAGCTTGCGCAACCCACGGCGTAGAGCTTCTTGCCCTCCTCGATGGCGAGGGACTGGGCGGTTTCATCGGCCTGCGCCTTGCCCGCGGGGGCGAAGGCGGCGTACAGCCCCCCAGTGGCCGCCAGCGCGAGGAGTAGAACGACGACCGCCGCCAGCGGATGGCGTCGTCGTGCGGAGAGCTTTTTCACGGATTACCCCGGTGTCAGGATCTTCTGCGTCGGTGTGTCTGGATGGAGTGCCGGGTCCTGCCCGGTGACGTGTTCGCTACTTGATCAGGTAGATCGTCGCGAAGAGGCCGATCCAGACGACGTCGACGAAGTGCCAGTAGTAGGACACGACGATGGCCGACGTGGCCTGTTCGTGGGTGAACCTCTTGGCCGCGTACGTCCGGCCGAGGACCAGCAGGAAGGCGATGAGACCGCCCGTCACGTGCAGCCCGTGGAAGCCGGTGGTCAGGTAGAACACCGAGCCGTACGGGTCGGAC
The DNA here is from genome assembly GCF_053611065.1 of Streptomyces sp. NPDC054840. Classification (NCBI taxonomy): domain Bacteria; kingdom Bacillati; phylum Actinomycetota; class Actinomycetes; order Kitasatosporales; family Streptomycetaceae; genus Streptomyces; species Streptomyces sp. NPDC054840. The sequence continues at coordinate 2,582 of NZ_JBSGZP010000353.1, read as the reverse complement.
GAGAGGGACAGGCCCTCATGCTTGACCAGCTCGGTGTACTCGAACACCTGGCCGCCAATGAAGATCGCACCCATGACGAACGTGATGATGAACCACGTCCTGAGCTTCTTCACGTCACCCCGCTCGGCGGCGAATACGCCGAGCTGGCAGGTGAGCGAGGAAAGCACCAGGATCGTCGTGTTCGTCGCCGAGAAGGGAAGGTTCAGGGCCTCGGCCTGTTCCGTCCAGAACTCGGGACCCATCACGGATCGCAGGGTGAAGTACATCGCGAAGAGGGCCGCGAAGAACATCAGCTCGGAACTCAACCAGATGATGGTTCCGACGCTGACGAGGTTCGGCCGGTTGACCGTCGGGTGCGCGTGCCCGGTATCTACTGTCGTTGCTGTCGCCACGACCGACATTATGTCGGTCGCTTATCCCGCCCTCACCCCGGGGGGTGCCGTTCGGAGTGTCAGGGGTGTGTGCAAGGCCCGAACGGCCCATCAGACGAGCCCTGCGCGCGGTCACCTGCGACATGTTCGAACCGATGTCGACCGCGCACCGGGAGGAGTAGCATCCCGCGCAACATCAACGTGATTCACGGCCAGGTGGAGGAACGAAATGCGGGCGACTGCGCGGGTTCTGGTCTACAGCGACGACGCGGGCACCCGGGAGCAGGTGCGGCTGGCGGCAGGACGCAGGCCCGCCGCGGACCTGCCGCCGGTGGAGTACCTGGAGTGCGCGACGCTGCCGGCGGTCCTGACGGCGCTGGACGCGGGCGGTGTCGACGTGTGTGTGCTGGACGGCGAGGCGGTTCCGGCCGGGGGCATGGGTGTGTGCCGCCAGATCAAGGACGAGATCTTCCGGTGTCCGCCGGTGCTGCTGCTGATGGGGCGCCCCCAGGACGCCTGGCTGGCCACGTGGAGCCGCGCGGACGCCGCCGTGACCCTTCCCGTGGACCCGGTGCCGTTCGCGGACACCCTGGCGGGCCTCCTGAGGACCCGTCTGTCCCTGGACGCCTGATACGTCTTGCGGGGCCTCACGCGCCCCACAGAGAGCCTTACGGGTGAATGAAGCCGGGATTCTCCCCCCGGACGGTGTCCGGGGGGAGATGAGGCCGGGCCGAGGGCACCTAGTGCTTTGGCCGGGAAGGTTTGCCGGGTTGCGGCGTCCGGTGTGGTGCATCGCAAGGCGGAGGGCCGCGGCTCGTACTGGACGTACTCGCGCGGTCCGACAACGCGGCGAGGTGCCGTGCCGGGCGTCGTGACCCGGTGAACCTTTCCGGTCACAGCACTAGACGGCGGGGCGCAGGCGGGCCTGGTCGACCGGGCTGCGGCCTTCCTGGGTGCCCTTGAGCAGGGCGCTGCCCTGGCGCCAGTCCTTCCAGTCCATGTTCCAGTCGCCGAAGCCGTTGCCGAAGACGTCCATGTCGTCGCCGATGCTGTTGATCACCTTGACGATGTCGCCCTCGGTGATGTTCTCGTAGAACCAGGCGGCGTTGCCGGTGCTCATGCCCGTGCAGCCGTGGCTGACGTTCTCGTAGCCCTGGGAGCCCACGGACCACGGCGCGGCGTGGACGTATTCACCACTCCAGGTGACGCGGGTGGCGTAGTAGACGGGCAGGTTGTAGTACTCGCTGCCGCCGATGCCGACGGTGTCGCCGCGCATCTGTACGAAGTACTGCTTGCCCAGCACCACCTTGATGCCGTTGCGGGTGGAGAAGCCGGGCTTTCCGGTGGTCACCGGAATGGTGTTGATCACTTCTCCGTTGCGCTTGAACGTGAGGTAGTGCGAGGAGGCGTCGGTGGTGACCTCGACCCGGTCCCCGATCTCCAGGTTCAGCGGCTTGGCGACGGCTCCGTGGAGCTCGTCGGTGATCCTGACGCCCTCCAGGTTGCTCCGTACGGAGACGGCGGAGTGGGCGGGCCAGTAGTCCTTGGGCCGGTAGTGGAGGTTCTTGTCGTCCACCCAGTGCCAGGCCCCCTCGACTCCGGGCGGGGCGTCGACGACCAGGCCCCGCTCCACGGTGGCGCGGGCGGCCTTGTCCGTGACGGGCTCGCTGAGTTCGGCGGTGATGGGCTGCCCGACGCCGTACTTGCCCTGCTCCGGGCCGAATTCGACCTTCAGGATCCCCTTGGACGGGGTGGTGTCGAAGGTGAGCGTGCGCTGCCCGGGGGCGCCCCGCTCGTCCTCGGTGCTCACGGTGACCGTGTAGCGGACGCCTGAGGCCATCGGGGTCGTGCTGTGCCAGCGGTCCCCCTTCGCGCTCAGTTCGCCCGCCAGGCGGCGGCCGTGGGTGTCCACGGCCAGCACATCGGTGATCCGGCCGCCGCCGCTCTTGGCGGTGATCTCCAGGGGCCGGTCGGGATCCACGGGGCGGTTGCCGGCGCGCTGGTTGAAGGCGACCTGATCGCCCGCGTCGTACGGGCGGGCTGACAGCGGGTTCTTGTCGCCGGACCCGCATGCGGTGGCGCCGGCCCCGAGGGACGCGACCAGCAGGGAGCAGCTGAGTACCGTCCAAAGACGCGGTGAGTGCTTCATGGATCCAACGCTATGAAGATATGACAATTACGGCGCGCGGGGTGACTGCAAACGAGGGGCCC
>NZ_JBSGZP010000352.1:0-7646 GCF_053611065.1 Streptomyces sp. NPDC054840 | reverse complement strand
GGCCGCTCACCGTGGAGGGGATGGCCGAGGACCTGGCGGGCGGCCCGGCTTCGCGGCTGCCCCGGGGCGGGGCGTGGCTGTTCGTGGAGATGCCGGACGAGAGCGGGGCGCGGGCACTGCTGCGGGCCGCCGACGCGGTGGACCGGCTGCTGGTCACCGACCCGGCGGCGCAGCGCACGCTGTGGCGGATCCGCGAGGACGCGGCGGGCACGGCGACCCGGATGCCGGACGGCTCGATGGCCTGGCCGGGGTGGGAGGACTGCGCGGTGCCGCCGGCCCGGCTGGGGGCGTACCTGAGGGAGTTCCGGGCGCTGCTGGCGGCGCACGGACTGCGCGGATCCCCCTACGGGCACTTCGGCGAGGGCTGCGTGCACGTACGGATCGACTTCGACCTGGTGTCGGCGCCGGGCATCGCCCGCTTCCGGGACTTCTCCGGGGAACTGGCCGATCTCGTCGTCGCGCACGGCGGCTCCCTGTCGGGGGAGCACGGGGACGGGCAGGCGCGCGCGGAACTGCTTCCCAAGATGTACGGGCCGGAGGTGGTCCGGCTCTTCGGCGCCTACAAGGACGTGTGGGATCCGGCGGGCGGCATGAACCCGGGGATGCTGGTCAGGCCGGCGCGGCTGGACGAGAACCTGCGCTTCGCGGTGCTGCCTGACACCCCGTTCGCGGGCGAGATCGCGCGCTGCGTGGGCGTCGCGAAATGCCGGACCACGGACACGGGTGCCGCCGCCTCGGTGATGTGCCCGTCGTACCGGGTCACGGGGGAGGAACAGCACTCCACGCGCGGCCGGGCCAGGCTGTTGCACGAGATGCTGGCGGGGGAGATCGTCACGGACGGCTGGCGCTCGGCGGAGGTCGCCGAGGCGCTGGACCTGTGCCTGGCGTGCAAGGGCTGCCGCAGCGACTGTCCGGTGGGTGTGGACATGGCCGCGTACAAGGCGGAGTTCCTGCACCACCACTGGGCGGGCCGGATCCGCCCGCTGTCCCACTACACGCTGGGCGGCCTGCCGGGCTGGCTCCGCCTGATCGCCCGCCTGCGGGCGGCGGGGGCGGTCAACGCCCTGGCCCGGCGCGTCCCCGCACCGGGGCTGGACCGGCAGCGGGGCGGCCGGCTGCCGGAACTGGCACGCGAACCGTTCACGCGGTGGTGGGGGCGGTCGGGGGCGGCCGGGCATGCGGGTGCGAGGGACTCGGCAGCGCCCACGGGCTCGGCAGGGCCTACGGGGCCGAGGGGGACAGGGGGAACCGTCACCCTCTGGCCGGACACCTTCACCGAGTACCTGAACCCTGCGGCAGGCCGGGCGGCCGTGCGGGTGCTCCGGGCGGCGGGGCTCTGCGTCGAGGTGCCCGGGGAGGCCCGGGTGTGCTGCGGACTGACGTACGTCTCCACGGGCCGCCTCGACCGCGCCCGCACGGTCCTGCGCCGGACACTGGACACACTGGGAGAGCGACCAGGGCCCGTCGTGGTCCTGGAACCGAGCTGCGCCGCGGCCCTGCGCGCCGACCTGCCCACCCTCCTCCCCGAAGACCCCCGCGCGGCCCGCCTGGCGGGGGCGGTGCGGACCTTCGCCGAGACCCTGGAGGAGTACGCCCCGGCCTGGCGGCCGCCGCGCCTGGACCGGGAGGTGGTCGGCCAGACCCACTGCCACCAGCACGCGGTGCTCGGGGACGGCCCCGACCGCCGGCTGCGCGAGCGGGCCGGCCTGACGGGCGAGCTCAGCGGGGGTTGCTGCGGTCTCGCCGGGAACTTCGGCTTCGAGCCGGGGCATCACGAGGTGTCGGTGGCCTGCGCCGAGGAACAGCTGCTCCCGTCCCTGCGCGCGGCCCCGCGCGACGCCGTGATCCAGGCGGACGGATTCTCGTGCCGTACCCAGATCGCCCAACTGGGCGGGGTCGCGGCCCGGCACCTGGCGGAACTCCTCGCGGAGGGGTTGTGACAGCCAGTTGTAAGGCAGGACATACGGCAACACTCCTTACGGCCCCTTAGTCTGGACAAATGCCCGCACCTTCCTCTTCGTCCTCCCCGGCGGCCTCGCCGGCCGTCCCCGCCAAGGCGCCGGACCCGTCGCCCGCCCGGGGCTCCGGTTCCGCTTCCGGTTCCGGTTCCGGCCTCGGCCCCGTCGCGCTGGTGATATCGGCGGGAGTCTCGGTGCAGTTCGGTGCCGCCCTCGCGGTCATGATCATGCCGAGGGCGGGCGCGGCGGGCGTGGTCACCCTGCGCCTCGCGGCCGCCGCGATCGTGCTGCTGCTCCTGTGCCGGCCGAAGGTGCGCGGCCACTCCCGTTCCGACTGGGGCACGGTGCTCGCCTTCGGCGTCGCCATGGCCGGCATGAACGGCCTCTTCTACCAGGCCATCGACCGGATCCCGCTCGGCCCGGCCGTCACCCTGGAGGTTCTCGGGCCGCTCGCCCTCTCCGTCGTCGTCTCCCGGCGCCTGGTCAACGTCCTGTGGGCCGGCCTCGCACTCGGCGGCGTGATCCTGTTGTCCGGGCACGGCGGGGGTGGACTCGGCTTCGGCTCCCTCGACCCGCTGGGCGCGGCCTACGCGCTGGGGGCGGGCGCGATGTGGGCGGCGTACATCGTGTTCAGCGCGCGTACGGGCCGCCGCTTCCCGCAGGCCGACGGGCTCGCACTGGCGATGGCGGTGGCCGCGGCCATCTCCCTGCCGCTGGGCATCGCCGGAGCGGGCTCGAACCTGCTGGTCCCGAGCACGATCGCGCTGGGCGTGGGCGTGGCCGTCCTGTCCTCCGTCCTGCCGTATACGCTGGAACTGCTCGCGCTGCGGCGGATGCCGGCCCCGACCTTCGCGATCCTGATGAGCCTGGAGCCGGCCATCGCCGCCACGGCGGGCTTCCTCGTCCTGAACCAGGCCATGTCCGCACTGGACGCGCTGGCCATCGCCCTCGTGATCGCGGCCAGCATGGGCGCGGTCCGCTCGCAGATCCGGAAGAAGGCCGCCTGATGGATGTCGCCGGTTACCTGGCCGCGGTCCCCGACGTCCGCCGCGAGGCGCTGGTCCGGCTGCGGGAGCTGTGCCTGGAGGAGCTCACCGGGTTCGAGGAGCACATCGCGTACGGGATGCCGGTGTACGTGCGGGCGGGCGAGACCGACGGCGAGATCGCCTGGGCCAACCAGAAGCAGTACATCTCCTTCTACCTGCTGCGCACGGACGTCCGGGACGCCTTCGCGGACCGCCTGGCCGCCCACGACATGGGCAAGGCCTGCCTCCGCTTCCGCCATCCCGCCAAGGTCGACTTCGACCTCCTCCGGGACCTGCTCCGGGCGACGGCGGGAGCAGGTCCGGGAAAGGTCTGCTGACGGGGCTTCGGAGGGTGGGAGCTGCTCGATCGGGGTCGGGACCTGGGGCGGTGGGTTCGAGGGTCGGGCGCGCCCACCGACCCGGCCGGGACCGGGCGGGCGTACGCACGGGCCGTGGGGTCAGCCGAGCGGCAGGTCCAGGTAGGACGGGGTGGCCTCCGGGGAGGTGAACGCCAAGGTCGCGCGGGGCAGGTTGGCGTCGCCGTAGAACGGGTCGCGGGCGTCGATCACCAGCATCAGCCGGTGGCCGCGCGGCACGTCGTACGCCGTGGCCTGGAGCTCGATGTCCGCGCTGATCAGGCTGTCGGGCGGGGAGCCGAGGTCCGTGTACGGGGCGTGCGTGATGATGTGGGCCGTGCCGTCGGGTGCCGTGTCGAGGAGGTACGCGACGAAGGTGGATCCGGGGTTCGCCGCCCGGTACGTCACGCGCAGCCGCGGTATGCCGCGAAGCCGGGTGGTCTCCGCGGCCGGATCCGCGGTCCATACGGCGGCGACGGTGCGGTCGATGTCCTGGGTCCGGTAGGTCTTCGGGCGACCGGCGATCTCCGCGTACCCGGACTGCACGATGTGATCGGCGACGGTCGCCGGGGTGTCCATGCCGCACAGCACGGTCGACGTCCAGCCGGCCTGCGGCTCCTCGCCGAGTGCGCCGTCGTCCGCGAGGTGCAGCCGTTCCAGGCGTTCGGTGAGGGACGGCCAGGTGGGGCGGGGTTCGAGGGTTCGGCTCCACATGACCTCGCCGAGCACCTGCCCGTCGTCGGCGATGCCGTTGTCGATGTCCTTGAGGTGGTGGTCGAACCACCGGTGGGCGTCCGTCCAGATCCGGTTGGGCAGACCGAGCATGCCGGTCATCTCCGGGCCGGAGTGGTCGCCGATGGAGACGGCGAGGCGTTTGGGACCGGTCAGTTCGTTGAACATCTTCAGCGTCTGGTTGGGCGGGAAGAGCGTTTCGTGCCAGGCGTGCGAGAAGAAGACCGGTACCTGGCGGCGGTTGAGCTCCTTGATGTGGGTGAAGGGTGAGCGGGTCTCCGCCCAGCGCATGGTGCCCTGGACGTCACGGTCGGCGAGGACGTTGTCGAAGACGCTCTTCGTCTGCGGGCTCAGCCGGGCCTTCGCGGCCGCGTCGAGCAGGGCCCGTACGGCCGCGATGTGCCGGGTGGAGTTCTCGTAGAAGGCCTCGCCGAGGTCGCCCCAGGTGCTGAGCGCGACCACGGCGTCGACGCGGGTGTCGTGCGCGGCGACGAGCTGGCTGATCCCGGAGCCGTACGAGTCCCCGAGAAAGCCGATCTTCGTCACCGGGCCGGGGCTGCGCTCGATGAGGTGGTCCAGGGCCCGGCTGCCGTCGGCGACGTCGAGCGGACCCGCCACGTCGACCTGGCCCTCGGAGCCGGCGAAGCCGCGCGTGGAGTAGGCGAGGACGTCGTAGCCGCGGGCGGCGAAGAGCGAGGCCTGAACGGCGTACGGCAGCCAGCCGAGGCCGGTCCACGGCGAGGGCATGACGATCGCGGGACGCGGCTGGGTTCCGGTGGGCCGCCAGAGCGCGGCGTCGAGGAGGTCCCCGTCGGCGCCGGTCACCTTGCCGCGGGTGAAGACGGCGAGCGAGCGGACCTCGGCGATCTCGGCGGCGCGGGCGGGGGCGAGCCCGGTGACGTCGCCGCTCTCCAGGGCGGTGACGAAGGCGGTCAGGGCGGTCGTGTCGAGTTCGGGATAGAGCGAGAAGGGGGCAGGAGAGAAGGGAGCAGGGGAGAAGGGGGTACGGGCGGCTGGAGTCACGTCGGTCCATCCTCTTCGTCGTCGTCATCGTCGAGCGACAGGAACGTGTGCGCCCGCCCGGGCCCGGAGCGGAACGTTCAGTATCGACGGGACATCCGGTGACGTATCGCGAGTTTCCGGCTTACGGCCTGTATCGCCCCCTCCGTTTCCCTGGGCCGCCGCGCGGCGGGACCTGCGGCCGCTGCGCCGCGCGACAACTGCCTTGCGGGTGAGGCAGTTTGGCTGGGGTGGCGGGAAGGCGTCGCCCCCCGAGAAAATCATGCAAGCATGCTTGATTGTTTTGCTGGGTGCTGCCAGTCTTCCCCTCACGCCGAGAGGGGAGCGCACCGTGCCCGATCCGTCCGCCGTCGACGCAGCCGTCGCCGTCTTCGCAGATCTGCGCGAGGAGGGCCGCGAAGTAGACGCCCTGGTAGGGGGGTTGGCCGTTCGTCAATGGGCCCTGCCCACCCCCGCGCCCGGCTGGACCATCGCCCACCAGATCGCCCACCTGCACTGGACCGACCGGGCCTCGCTCCTCTCCCTCACCGACGCCACCGGCTTCGGCCGCATGGTCGAGGAAGCCCTGAAGGCCCCTGACACCTTCGTCGACGAGGGCGCGCGCGAGGGCGCGGAGCTGGCCCCCGCCGAGCTGCTCGGCCGCTGGCGTAGCACGCGCTCCGCCCTCGACGAGGCACTGGCCGCGGCCTCGCCCGACATCCGCTTTCCCTGGTACGGGCCGCCGATGAAGGCCGCGTCGATGGCCAGTGCCCGGCTGATGGAGACCTGGGCCCACGGCCAGGATGTCGCCGACGCGCTCGGCGTGCGCCGCACCCCGACCGCGCGGCTGCGGCACGTGGCGCGGATCGGCGTACGGGCCCGCGACTACGCCTACGCCGTACGCGGACTGCCCGCGCCCGCGGAGCCGTTCCGGGTGGAGCTGACCGCACCCGAAGGCCCGCAGGTGTGGACGTACGGCCCGCCGGACGCCCCGCAGCGGATCACCGGCCCGGCGCTCGACTTCTGCCTCCTGGTGACCCAGCGGGCCCACCGCGCCGACCTGGCCCTGACCGCGACCGGCCCCGACGCGGACCGCTGGCTGGACATCGCCCAGGCCTTCGCCGGCCCGGCGGGGCCCGGCCGCGAGCCGGGGACCGCGCGGTGACCCGGCGCCCGCTCGTCATCGGCAACGCCTCCGGCTTCTACGGGGACCGCTTCGACGCCCTGCGCGAGATGCTCACCGGCGGCCCGCTGGACGTGCTCACCGGCGACTACCTGGCCGAGCTGACCATGCTGATCCTGGGCCGCGACCGCCTGAAGAACCCGGACCTCGGCTACGCCAAAACCTTCCTGCGCCAGCTGGAGGAGGGGCTCGGGCTCGCGCACGAGCGCGGCGTACGGATCGTCGCGAACGCCGGCGGCCTGAACCCGGCCGGACTCGCCGACGCCGTACGGGCCCTGGCGGCGAAGGCGGGCGTCCCGGTGCGGGTCGCCCACGTGGAGGGCGACGATCTCACCGTGCGGGTGGACGGGGCACTGACGGCCAACGCCTACCTGGGGGGCGCCGGGATCGCGGCCTGCCTGCGGGCGGGCGCGGACGTGGTGGTGACCGGCCGGGTCACGGACGCGGCGCTGGTCAGCGGCCCGGCAGCCTGGTGGTTCGACTGGGCCGACGACGACTACGACCGGCTGGCCGGGGCGGTGACCGCGGGTCACGTGCTGGAGTGCGGCACCCAGGCCACCGGCGGCAACTACTCCTTCTTCGCCCGGCACGACGTCCGCCGCCCCGGCTTCCCGCTGGCGGAGATCTCCGAGGACGGCTCCGCGGTCATCACCAAACACCCTGGCACGGGCGGCGCCGTCACCGCCGGCACCGTCACCGCCCAACTCCTCTACGAGACCCAGGGCGTGCGGTACCTCGGCCCGGACGTGACCACCCGCCTGGACACCGTCCGGCTGACCGACGAGGGCGCCGACCGGGTACGCGTCACGGGAGTGCGCGGCGAGGCTCCGCCGCCCTCGCTGAAGGTGGGCGTCACGCGGATCGGTGGCTGGCGCAACGAGGTCGTCTTCGTCCTGACCGGCCTCGACATCGAAGCGAAGGCGAACCTCGTCCGCACCCAACTCACCGAAGTGTTGGAGGACGTGGCCGACACCACCTGGACCCTGGCCCGCACCGACCACGAGGACGCCGACACGCAGGAGACGGCCGGCGCGCTGCTGCGGCTGGTGGTCCGCGACCCGTCCCCGGACCGGGTGGGCCGCGCCCTGACGTCGACGGCGATCGAACTGGCCCTCGGCAGCTACCCGGGCTTCCACGTCACCGCCCCACCCGGCCCGGCCCAGCCCTACGGCGTCTTCACCTCGACCCTGGTCCCGTCGGGCGAGGTCCCGCACACGGCGGTCCTCCCGGACGGCACCCGTGTACCACTGATCGGCCCGGGAAACCCCGCCGCCACTCCAGCCTCGCCGGCGACCCCTCCGGCATTCCCAGCCGCACCGGGAAACCCCGCCGCCACTCCAGCCTCGTCGGCGACTCCTCCGGCATTCCCAGCCGCACCGGCAAACCCCGCCGC
>NZ_JBSGZP010000351.1:0-7664 GCF_053611065.1 Streptomyces sp. NPDC054840 | reverse complement strand
GTGCGCGGCGGCGACAGCCAGGAGGTCGCCGAGGGCGGCGACATCCCCGGCGCCTTCGTCCTGCCCGGCGCGGCCCAGGAGTACGGATGCTTCGCGGATCCGATGTTCGGCCAGCGCCCAGTCGGATGGGGTGACGACGGGCTCGAAGCGTTCGCGGACGCGGGGCAGGGACAGGTCGTAGGCGAGCTTCGAACCCGGGAACCACACCAGTCGGGTGCCGCCGTCGGCGCGGTCCCCGGGCAGCGCGACCGCGTACCCGACGAGGGCGCCGTCATCATCGCGGCGTTCACGCACGCGCAGCCCGGCGTCACGGAGCCGCTCCAGGAAGTCGGCGTCGTCGCGGTGTTCGGCACCACTCCTCAAGCGCCGCTCGCGGCGCTCGCCGGGCTCATCACCGGTGTCGCGCTGATGACGGCGATGGCAGCCGCGACCGCGGCGCTCTGTCGCACCGTCGAGTCCGTGATGGTTGCCACGCTCCCGGCCATCTTCATCCTGCCGATGATCTCCGGGGTCTACATCCCCCGCGAGGTGCTGCCGGATTCGCTCGGCGAGGCCCTTCTCTTTGCGCCGCTGTCCTCGACGGTCGATCTGATGCGCTCGGGCTGGACGGCTGAACTGACGGCGGGCGCAGTGCTGGCCCGAGTCGCGCTGACGGTCGCGTGGACGGCTCTGTTCGCGTGGATCGCGATCCGCAAGTTCCGCTGGGAGCCCCGTACGTAGCGCCGGCAGCGCTCCTTGTGCCAGATGACGGCGGTCAGGGCGAGGATCCGCTGGAGCACGCGGACGACTACCGCGACCTGCTGGTCCGCGCACACATCCGGCTCGGCGGCCCCATCGTGGTGGTCTGGGACAATCTCAACACGCACCTGGCCGCCGGGCTGAAGCGGTATGAGGCCGAGCACGACTGGCTCACCACCATCCGACTGCCGCCGTATGCGCCAGACCTGAACCCGGTTGAAGCCGTCTGGTCACTCGTGCGCAGAGCGATGGCCAACACCGCCTTCTACACCCCCGATGACCTCGACCGCACACTCCGCCGCGAGTTACGCAGAATCCAGCTCCGGCCCCACCTGATCGACGGCTGCCTCACCGCCACAAGCCTGGCCATCAACCCACCGACCCCACCCTGAAAACCTCAGTACCTGGCCCGTACGGTGTCGGCGAACGCCGTCGAACTCTCGCGCCTGCTCCGCGCTCTGCACAAGGGCCGGCTCACCGCCAGCGCCGCCCCAGTCCACCCGGGCACCCATGAAATCGCCCTCACCGAGTGGTCCCTGACCCGCCTGGCCGAACTCACCGGCCGCCACACCGACCAACTGCGCCGAGCCCTGCCCGGCCTGGCTCCAGCCCGCCTTCTCACGTTCGCCGGTGCCGCGGTTCGCGCCTGGTCCTGGCAGTAGGACCCCGGTGAATCCCCGCTGGCGGCCCTGTGCCAGCGGGCGCCGCTGGAAATGCGGGCGACGACGGCGGCTACCTCATCCACACCACTCCTCTTCCCGAGCTCGGCCGGGCGCTGGTCGACCACCGGAGCCTGAACCCCCGCGTCGGCCGTCCGGTGACACCCTGGTCGCCGACGCCCATCAGGTCACCCTGTGGTGGTGGGTCTACCGCGCGGGAGGAAGTCGCGGTGGTCCGTCAGCTCACCGAGGTGTTCAGGAGCGCGGACGAGAAGCTCGGGGCGGACACGGGCTGACCACGGTCACCGCCTACCTGACCGACACCGTCGCCCCGATGCTCGCAGCCCGCTTCTCCTCCGCGGCCGTACGCGAGGACGCTTTTCGGGGCCCCGGCCCAGTTGTCCTGTCTGGTCGGCTGGAAACACCACGACCTCGGCCGCCAGGGCGCCGCCCAGCAGTACTACCTGCTCGGCTATCAGCTCGCCTGTGAGTGCGACCCGGACGGTCACGGCGCGTGGCGATGCGGGCCATGACGCATCAAGCCCTCGACCTCCGCCATCCGGACTCCTGCACGGAGCTCCCGGAAACAACCAGGTCCTCCAGCTTCACGCCGGTGGGTCGGCCGGCCGTCCCGATCTCGATCGGACTCTCCAGGGGCAGGAACAGGGAACCCTGGTCCGCCAGGTCGTCCGGGAGCGGGTACCGCTGATAGCCCACGGGCCGCCCACGCCCCGCCGCCCGTCCGCCGCCCGTGTCCTCCAGATCCGCCATGTTCCCGTTCACCCCTCACCGAGCCCTGCTGTCCACTGCGGCCAGCCTATAGACGGCATGAGGAACGTCAGTGCGGCTGGTCCGGACGCGTCGGCGTGAAGGGCCCCACCGTCAGGCCGGCGGCTTCTTGATGGCCGCGTCGCTGCCGGCCCACAGGTAGATGCGGGTGGTGCCGGGCTGGAACTCGTGTGCGTAGATGTCCGTGCAGAACTGGACCGCCTGGCCTTGGGGCGTCTTGGTGTCACCACGGCAGAGGCCGCCGATGCGCATGCCTTCGACGAATGTCTCGGGCTCGGGCAGGCCGAGGTGACTGAACCCGTCGCTACGCGTGTACCCCGGCTCCTTGGGATGGGCGTTGCGGACCAATTGCGTGCCCTCCGGCTGCAGCGGCTTGAGGAATCGGTCCGCCTCCTCGGTCGTCACGGTGAAGGCGAGCAGCGCGACGTCATACTGGGCGTTGGTTTGGAGTCCGGCCCGCCGGTCGGTGGCCGCCTCCGGTACCTGGAAACCCATCGTCTTCGCCATCCACTCGGGCGTGACGTTCTGCTCCCAGCAGCACTTCTTCTGATCCTCGGTGGGGTACCGCAATCCGTACATGACCATCAGGACCGTGCCGAGGACACCGAGCACGCAGAGGCCCGAGAACACCCACGCACCGATGGTGAGCCTTCGCCCCCAGGGCCGCTCTCGCTTCCCGGCACCGGTCGGAACCTCAAGGTGGCTCATCGGTCGATATCCCCTCCGCCGTCCCGGGCATGGCGACCGGGATCACTGCGCTCGCCGGCGCGCCCGGGATCGTCCGGGCTGGGCACTGCGGCTCCGCTGCCCAGGTCGTAGTGCTGGACCGCGCTGCTTCCGGCCATGTTGAACTCCTGGGCAAGGCCGACTTTGTGCTGCTGGCCCATCTCGCCGTCAGGTATCTCGAACTTCCCGATGTACACGCCCTTGCCTTCGTCCCAGTTGTACCGGTCCCAGACGTTGACCTGGTAATCGAGGCCAACCACCGGTCTGCCGTCAGCGCCGGGGACGACGGTCACCACCCCTGTCACGTTCGACCGGGCGGAGCCGACCGCGTAGAACCAATTCCGGTCCACCGACTCGGTGAAGGAGTAGTCCGCGTTTGAGGTTTCGACCGGCATCGCGACGGCCCGGCCGCCGTTCCTCTCGAACTCCGCCAGCGCCTGCTCGCGCCATTCCCCCTCGTGGTTGAGCAGGTGACGACGGTCCACATGGCTCTGGAAGCCGTCGACGTCGGTGAGCATCTTGTCGACCGGGAGCTCCATGGGGGTGCCGGTGTTGCCCAGGTAGTGCTTCATGTGACGTGAGGCGTCGTTCAGGTCACCGCCATCGCCACCGACGACGAGCGCCTGCATCTTCGTCCTGGTAACCCAGTCGTTCCATTCGATTCCCTCTGCCCCGTGCTTGCCGGATCCCCTATCGGGCGCCACCTGCTTGACCGACGGGCTGAACAGTCCGGCGGCGAGCAGGTCGTCCCTGTGGGCGGTCCACAGCTGCGCCCGGGCGTCGGGGCTGAGCGACTGCCAGAGCCTTCGTAGCTCGGCCTGCTGGGCCGGCTTGACGTCCCCACCCAGGGCGGCCAGTTTCATGGCCCGCGGCAGCTGGTCCTGGTCGAGCGAGGTGTACTCCGCGTGCCCGGCGTTGTACGGGTCGGCGCCGTGCGAGGCGCGCAGGGCCCGGGTGACGGCGGCGTCCACCTCTGCCGCGTGGCTGACCAGGCTGGCAAGCGTCTCGGCGTACCAGCGGATCATGTCATTGGTTCGCTGGTTGGGGCCCTTCGCATCACAGATGGATGATTCCACTCGGACCTTGCCACCGCCGCCATCCGACACCAGCAGCCCCGGGTCCGGCTCGGGGTCGTGGGTCGGGTCGCCCTGCCTCGCCTCCTCGGCCAAGGTCTTCGCCTGCTTCTGGATCCGGGTCAGCTCGTCGTGTGCGTCGGCGAGGACCGCGTGGATACTCGTGGCCTCACGCTGGAGGTCACCCACCTCCTTCGCGGCGCTGCGGACGAACTCCCGGGTGACGGTGGCGTTGACCCCCTCCCAGCGGGCCGCCTCCGGCTTCTTCACCAGGCCGTCGCGCACGGTGCCGTGCAGCTTCGCAAGTTCCTCCGAGGCCGTCTTCCACTCCGTCACCGCCTCGTTCAGCTTGCCCAGGTCGAGCGTGATGAGGTCGGTCCAGGTGAGGGTCACTTCACGTACCTCTGTATCTCGGCGACCGACATCGCGGAACCGTCGCGGTGGCGCAGGCTGGCGGCGATGGCCTCGTCGTCGTTCGCATGGGCCTTCTTGGAGTAGTCCAGGAGGTTGGAGATGTGCGCGTACATCTGCAGCACCGTCTTGACTTGCGTGCCCAGATGGAGAGGGTCGCCGACAGTTCCGGCCCCATGGCCAGGTTCCGGGTGGAGCATGCGGCCGCGGCACGGGCGGTCGCCCCGGTGCCGGCGATGTCCGTCTTCTTGCGCAGTTCGCCGTGGACGATGAACGCCTCGTGCCCGACGGCACCCAGGTCGTCCTGCGTGACGACCAAGTCGTACGCCGAACCGCCCGCCGTGGCGGCGCTCTGCTTGGCGGCTGCCCATTCCTCGTCGAATGTCACCGAAGCCCTCCCCCTGGTGCACGAATCGGAAGAGATCCCCCTAACAACCTTCGCGGAAAGGGCCGTTCAGCGCGTCAGCTCCAACTCGGCGATGACGGTCTTGCCGACCGGGACGCGGTCGCGGACCTCCCAACGAGCCGCGACCGCCTGGAGGAGGAGCAGGCCGCGTCCGGGCCTCGGCGAGCGGCGGGGGTACGGGGACCACGCCGGGGTCCGGCGGCCGGCGCTCGCCCCGGGTGTCGGAGACCTCGATCCGGAGCGTGCCGGAGTCCAGTGCGAGCGTGAGTTCGAAGTCCTTCCCAGGCAAACGGCCATGGGGTGACGGCGTTGGCGGTGAGCTCGGCGATCACGAGGGCGGCGGCGTCGGAGAGGTCGGTGCCGTACGGGATGCCCCAGGCGTGGAGCTGGTGCACGGCCAGGTACCGGGCGAGGCGGGCGACGCGCGGGGTGGAGCTGAACCGCTGGGTGCACACACGTTTGGTGACCGGCGCTTGCGGGGCCTGTCGGGCAGGGGGGTGGTGTCATGACGCCAATGTGGCGGCGCGCCATGTCCGTTCACCAGGGTGGCGGCGCGTACGCCGGGTCAGCGTTCGCGCACGGAGGGTGGACAGTACGCGTCACCGACCGTGACCATGGAAAGGCCGGGTGTTTTACGGGGCACGTGCACGAGAGGTGGCCGGGGTGGCCTACGAGGACACGGATGACCGCGGTGCGGACGCGGAGGCGGGCGGCGGCCCGGTCGGCGGTGAACCGGAGGCGTCCGACAGTTTGCGCACCTTCGGCGCGGTCGTCCAGGCCCTGTGCGTGAGCGACCGAGCTCTGCAGAGCACCGTGTCCTCGGCCGCGCCTGCAACTCCGCTGCCTCGTTGGGCAGGACATGACCACCAGCACAGAGCAGATCGTCGGCGAAACGGCCGCCTTCGACCTGATGCGCGGCTACCTCGCTGCGGATCCAAACGCCGTCGCGCACGCCCTCGCGGCCGGAGCCAGGTGCGCGACCACCGCTGACTACATGCGCCAGCAGGCGTCGGGGCTGCTGTACAACGCCGTCCTCACCGATCCCGGCTTCTCTCCGTACCGCCCCGCAGTAATGGGGCCGGCAGGGCTCGCATGACTGAAGGGCATCCCCATGGAGGAGGCCGTCGCGGAGGCGGTACTGGCCCTCGCCGCCGATGGCGCAGCGCCCCGTCTCGCTTTGGATGACGTGCAGTTGACCACGGTGTTCGCGCTGTCGGCAGTGGCCCGTTGCGTGGCCGTGTACGGGGAGGCGGCAACCATGGAGCGTCTGGACCGCATCCGAGCGTTGGTCAACCAGACCTGAGCCGCACGGTCCGCCTACGAGCTCGCCGGCGCACCGGCGCGGCTGCGGTAGAGGGCGGTGCCTCGACCGAGGAACGCCACAGCTACCGCCGTGCAGTGCCTGAGCATGCCGAAGCTGCCCGTGAGCCTGGCCAGCATGACGTTCTCGTCCTGGGAGATGGCTTCCCGAGGGAGGAAGATAAGGGCACCGGCGTACCGGCACGAGGAAGCCGTGGGCATGTGGGCCCGATCCCTGGACGTCATGGGCGGCCTGGTCTCCGACCGCAACCGGCAGGCGGTAAAAGAAATCCACGCGGCTGCGACCCGGTACCGCAAGCGCGGTGTGGCCGGCGCGGCGAGTCTGCACCAGCGCGCAACCGAACTGCTCAGCAACCAGGCGTGAAAGGAACAGGCAGCAGAATGGCGAAGATCGGGGTTGTGGTCCTGACCATGGGCGATCGGCCCGCGGAACTGGGGGCCCTGCTGGCTTCCGTGGCCGCTCAGGAAGGCGATCCTGCAACCGTCGTGGTCCTCGGCCAGGGTGTAAAACTCCCACCGCTCTCGAACGATGTCGACGGTGTGGAGCTGCCGGAGAACCTGGGCATCCCCGGCGGCCGGAACGCGGGCGTCAACCTGTTGCGTGAAAAGGGCAGCGTGGACATCGTGGTCGTCCTCGACGACGACGGCCTGCTCCCCCGCACCGACACCTTCCGGCTGATCCGGGAAGCCTTCGCCGACAACCCGCGCCTGGGGATCGCGGGCTTCCGCATCGCGGACGAGACCGGAGCGAGCCAGCGCAGGCACGTCCCCCGTCTGGGTGGCAAGAACCCGCTGGTGTCCGGGCCGGTCACAACATTCCTCGGCGGCGGCCACGCCATCCGCATGAGCGTCATCGACCAGGTCGGCGACTTCCCCACCCCCTTCTTCTACGCCCACGAGGAAACCGATTTCGCCTGGCGGGCCCTGGACGCCGGCTGGGAGATCGACTACCGGGCGGACATGGTGCTGCAACACCCCCGCACCGAGGCATCCCGGCACAAGGTGTACTACCGCAACACCGCCCGTAACCGGGTCTGGCTGGCCAAACGCCACCTGCCCGCCGCCCTCATCCCGGGATACCTCGCAACCTGGGCCGCGTACACGCTGGTGCAGCGGCCCCCGCTCTCCGGCCTCACAGCCTGGTGGGCCGGCTTCATCGAGGGCCTCCGGGTACCCTGCCCGCCGAGACGGCCCATGCGGTGGCAGACGGTTTGGAAGATGACCCGACTGGGCCGCCCCCCGGTCATCTGACACCAGGACCACCAGCGTCCAGAGAGGTGCGGCCAGCCAGTGCCGTACCCCTCTGCCGCGAACCATCCCCGCGAGCGCGGGGCTGGGAACAGCACTACTCCCAGCCGCTGCGGTCCGCCATCCCTGCGGGAGGCGGCGGTTGGTCATGAGAGACCGTCATCAAGAGTGCGACGAGCTACCGGGGCCTTGCCTCCGGAGTGTGCCTCCAGGGCGCGATTTGCGCGTCCTGGAGGCACACACAAACCTCGCGGTGCCGCACGACCAGCACCGCGAGTGCGACCACCATAAGCG
>NZ_JBSGZP010000350.1:0-7665 GCF_053611065.1 Streptomyces sp. NPDC054840 | reverse complement strand
CGCCGGGGCTTCCGCCGCTTGCGGGGCTTCGGTGGGCGTCCGCGCCGGATGAACCGCTGAGGGAGGCGAAGGGATGTCGAAGGAGAGGGAGCCGGGCGGCACACATCAGGGGTTTCGGGTTTCGGAGGCCTGATAGCGGCCACACGCGCAGGGGGAACGAAGACGAGGGAAGGAGCAGCCCTGTGACGACGATGGTCCTGCTGATCGCGCCGATGGCGTTGGCCCTGCTGCTCGTGCACCGCAGGGGCGGGCGCCGTGCCCGGCACCGGGCGAGCCGGTTCTGACGAGCGACACGGCCCCTCCGGTCCGGCGTCACACGAGAGAGCGAGCGAGGTGAACGCGGTGTCCATGCGTGCCAAGGGGTGGGCCACTTCCTTTCCCGTACACCGAGGGGTTCGCGAGGCCCGCCGATGGACCGCCGAACGCCTGGACTCCCTGCAGTGGACGACGGACGCCCCCGACACGGCGCACTCCGTCCTGCTGACGGTGTCGGAGCTCGTCACCAACGCGCACGTCCACGCCCACAGCGACGCCGGGCTGGTGCTCACCTGGGACGGCCGGTGCCTGCACGTCAGCGTCGCCGACGGCGACCCGTACCTGCCGGCCCCGCGCGACGCCTCGCGCGAAGCGACTTCCGGACGCGGACTCGCCATCATCGACGCCCTCGCCGATGCCTGGGACGCCCATTCCTTCCACGGCGGCAAGACCATCACGGCGTGTTTCCATCCCGGGGCGACACCCGCTCCGCACACCCCGGGGAGTCGCTCAAGGCCCCACGCCGGCGAATCCCCCGACGCGTGACGGCGGGTTCCCCCGCGGTGGCGTGGGTTCCGGACGCGGCTCCAGGGTCCCTGGGGGGTCGTGCCCACGTACGTCTGCCGGCCGATTCATGGTGCGGGCGGGATGCACATCCATGGTCCCGGTAGTCTCGACGACCCCAGATCAGCCACTGCGAAACGCGAGCCCGTTGTGTCCGTACGTGAGAGTTTCGAGAACTTCACAAGCCTCTTCAAGCGCACGTCCAGGACCGCTGAAGGCGCATCATTCGCAGCGGAACAGCCCTGCCGGTGTTCTCCTGGCTGGCCTGGTCTGGAGACGACAGCGAACGGCTACATGCTCCCCGCCGAAGCTTCCAGCCACTACAGCCTCCTGACCAATCCCGACCTGGGGCCATTCGTCGCACGCTGCACCGGTTGCCAGGCTCGATACCCCCACCCCTGGGTGATCCCGCCGGGCGCACCCATGCCCTTCGCCTGGGCCCAGGACTGACGAGGCAGGCCCGTGGAGTCGCTCGGATGCGCAGTCGGCGCCTGGCAATTCCAGCCGGTGCCGCGCGGCGCTGCGCCATCCGCACGCGCGCACACCGCCCGGAAAGCCTGGGCGCGCGGACGGCCTGCCGACCGTCGTAGGCCGACCAGGGCGTGACACCGCACCGTGGTGACGCTCAAGGTCTCGCTTGCCGGCCGTTCCCCAGAGGGCTGAGCCCGGAACTGTGGGCAAGCGCCCCGAGCGTCAGCGCCGAGTCCGCATGGACCGTGATGCGCACCGGAGTGAAGGTGGTGGCGTCCACCGGCGACTCCCCGGTGCCGGGATTGCGGGCGTACCGCGGATGGGCGCCTCCGCTGATCTGCCAGCGTATGCGGTGACCGACGGCGAAGCGGTGGGCGGTGTGACTCATCGGCACGGTGATCTGCGACGGCTCCTGCCGGTCCGTCCGAAGCCGGCCCAGCCCGTCGCAGATGTTGACGGAGCGGCCTTGCGTGTCGACATCGCACAGGCGGGTGAACACGTCGGCGTGGCCGGTGTCCGTGGAAACGCTCAGCCGTCCGGAGACCGGGCCGAGGATGGTCAGGGGCTCGGTCAGCGGGGGGCCGGTGAAGGTCAGTACGTCGTCCCGGATCTCCAGGGTGCTGTTGTCGCGAGGCCCGGCTGTACGGGAGAGCAATGGGCCGCCGAGAGAGGGGGTGGGGTCGCTCGGGTCGTAGCGGAACGACATCAGCGGTGCGGATTCCGTGGGAGCCGTCCGGGTGAGATGGCCCTGCGCGGTGGGAAACCACGAGCCGACGACCGTGGCCGGCGGCCAGTCGTCGATGTCCCGCCACTCGTCTTCGCCGCCGACGTGCACGCGCACCCGTGTGGGACGGAGGCCGGAGGGATCGCCGTACAGGTGCGCGCGCAGCCAGGCGAGACTCTCGGCGAACACCTCGGGCCACCCCTGCTGCAGCGCGGACGTGTGGGTCCAGGGGCCGACGAGCAAGGCGGTCTCGCATCCGGCCTCACGTAGTCGGCGGTACTGCTCGAAAGTCTGGTCGCCCAGCACATCGTGCCATCCGGTGATCAAACCGGTCGGCACGTTCAGCCGCTCCGCCACCGCTGCCAACGACGCACCGCGCCAGTACGCGTCCTCGGCATCCGGGTGCGACATCACGTCGTCCAGCCAAGGCACATCGCCCCCGAGGGCGGACACGTGCGCCCCGCGCAGCGGCTGCGCGGTGGTGACATCACGCAGGCGCCGCTGCAGACGCAGGGTCGCCTTCAGAAACGGTGCCATCCCCTGGTGCTGGTACGTCATGCCGACGCCGACGGCGAGGGCGTTCTCCAGGCGGAGGGCACCCTGTGCGTGGAACAGGGCGTGCGGATCGTGCAGTCCGACCTGCACCACCATCGCCTTCAGCTCCGGTGGGGGTTCCGCGGCGAGGGCCCACTGCACGTACCCCAGATAGCTGGGGCCGACGGTGCCCAGCGTTCCGTCGAACCAGGGTTGATCGCGCAGCCAGGACACGGTGGCCCGGCCGTCGGCGGCCTCGTTGCGCCAAAGATCGAACTCGCCGCCGGAACCACCGGTGCCGCGACAGCTCTGCAGCACCACGTGGAAGCCCTGTTCGGCGAAGAGCACGCCGTACATGGGAGACCACGGCAGCCCCCTGCCGTACGGCGAGCGCACCAAGAGGGTGGGGAAGGCGCCTTCGGCGCGTGGGAAGTAGTGGTCCGTGATCAGCGGGCTGCCGTCGGCGCCCGGCACCGGCAGCCCCGGCTCCCACCCGACATCGTGCCGCTTGGCCGGGAGGCCGCGCCAGGTCGCCCTCATGATCCGTGAAGCCAGGGGCGGCTTACGGGAAGGCGGTGCCCATGTCTGCCTCGTCGCAGGACCGTTCAAGTGTGCTGCCATCGTCCCCTCCTCTTTATTCGTACGATGTACGAGAATAAACCATGCTTGGATGAAGCCCGCAAGGGCCGCCTCGATCGACGGAGGGAGTGGGCACGATGCCGCGTGCGAGAAAGGCCGGCACCCCAGGCGTCGACCCCGAGCAGCTCTGGCTGAGCTCCGCCAAGCCCCGTAGGGGCCGAAAGCCGACCTACAGCCGAGAGGCGATCACGGCGGTGGCCGTCGCCTTGGCGGACGCGGAGGGGCTCGAAGCGGTCACCATGCGGAGAGTCGCCGCAGAGGTCGGAGCCGGCGCCATGTCGCTGTACAGCTACGCCCCCGACAAGGAGACGTTGCTGGAACTGATGGTCGACCACGTCAGCGGCGAACTGCCGACCACGAGCACGCCCACCGGCGACTGGCGTGCCGAGTTGAAAGCCATCGCCCACCTCCAGCGCGCCCACATGCTGCGACACCCCTGGTTGCCCGCCGCTCTCGCCGCCCGCCGCATCCCTGGCCCCAACACCCTGGCGTTCCTGGAACGCGCGCTGGCCGCCCTGCGGCCCACCAGGCTGGACGGTGCGGCGAAGCTGGAGGTCTTCGCCCAACTCACCGCATTCGTGGCCGGGCACGTCACCCATGAGATTGCGGGGGCCGCAGCCTCGCAGTCCCCCGACCGAGTCGCAGCCGAAGCCCGCTACCTCGCCGCTGTCGCCGCGGACGGCCGCCACCCAGAACTTGCCGAAGCCCTCGCCGCCCCGGGCCGCCCCCTCACCCCTGAAGCCACCTTCACCCGGTTTCTCAACCGCCTGATCGACGGCCTGGACACCGGCTGATCCCGCTCCGCCGCACCGTGCGCGTTCTCATTGGTCCACCGCCCGACCCAACGGTGCCGGTCGCCACCCGCTGCACCGGCAGTGAACCGCAGGTACCGGCAACCACGCCGCCGGGTCCTGGTCCGACCTCTGGCGGTTCGAGCGGGCCGTGACACCGACGAGGGTCACGTCCGAGCCCAGGTCGTGGGCGTACCGGCGACACCGCCCTTCCTCGGCAGGCAGCTCGAAGATCCGGCCGGCCAGGGCGTCGAGGCCGTCCGCCCCATCCGCGACGAGATCAAGGGCCTCATCGAGGGCCTTGTCACCGAGATCGACGCCAAGAAGGGCTGATCCCCTGGCCACCCGCGGACAGGCGCCCCCGTCGGCGCGCCCGCGCAGGTCAGGTGGTCCCTGCTCCGCCTCCTACGCGGTGGCGCTGCCGGGGGCCCCGGCCCTGGCAAGGACCTGCCGACTCGCCTGCTGTCGGCCCTCTGTCGCGCACGTCGCGCGGGTGCCTTGCGCGGGAAAGCCGCCGGTCCTCACGTCGTCAGCGACCGGCCTCCGCGTGGAGGGCCCGCGCCATGGAAGAGGATCCATCAGTGACGAAGGAACGGATCTGTGCCAGGTAGGCGTCCCGATCGATTCGGCCGTCACCGTCCTCGTCCAGCGCGTCGAAGGCCGCACCGGCGTTGTCGGCGGAGTTGCCCAGGGAGTGGCGCAGCCGGGTGAACTCCGCCCGGTCGAGATGCCCGTCGCCATCGGCGTCGGCGAGGTCGAACAGTGATCCCAGGGCCGGCCTGCACACCTCGTCGAAGGCCTTTCCGCCCGCCCAGGCCTCGTACTCCGTGAAGGTCACGCGGCCGTCCAGGTTCGCGTCCATCGACGCGAACACCCTCGCGTGGGCGATGCGCGCCAAGGACAGGAGCGGGTCGTCGCCGGCCCGGCCAAGGGCCGCTGCCGCGCGTTCGGGCCGGGCGAGGTACTCCTGGCGGGAGATGACCCCGTCACCGTCGACGTCCAGCATCGAGAAGATGTGCCGCTTGGCCGTGATGGTGTCCACCCGGACCTCTTTCCTGAGCGAAGCCGGGGGAACAGCGGGCACCGCTCCCCCTCCGGAAACGATCAACCCGGCAGGAGGTCACCCCGTCACCTGGTCCCCACCGTCGGCACTCGTGCCCGAGGCGCTGCTGGAGCGCGATCTCTGCCAGGAGGGCGGCCGACGGCTCGGGCACCGGTACCGCGTTGTCGCGCACGAGGGACAGGTACGCGGTCCGGTCCGCGAGCGGTCGGGACCACTCCCGACGTCGGAGTGCGGCCTTCGGCCCTGGGAGCACGTCCGTCGACCGCACCTCCCACGATCAATCGCCCGCATCCCCGATCCCGGGCGCCTGCCTTCCCGGTGGGGTACGTACGCCGTCGCGGAACGCATCGAGCCCCGCATCAAAGGCGATTCCAGAGCTGACGAACAACGCCGACTCGTCGGGTGCCACGTAGATCTTGCCCCCGCCGCGCACGGCGTGGACGAGGCAGACACCGAGTCCGTCCGGCAGTTCCACGATGTTCAGGACCGGGTCGATCGTGACCGTTGCGAACAGACTGCGCCCCACCGCGACGAGCCGACCGGTACCACCAGGCACCTCTGCCGGGCCACCGGCGGCCACATCCCCGTGCCGGAGCCGCCCCATCAGGTCATCTGCCGGTTATCACGGCCGCCTTGGGGCCGACGAGCCGGGAAAGTCTCGTAGAGCACCGCGAGCGCGCCCGCCGGCGGGGCCGTGGCGGACGATGTGAAGCGGGCGGTCATGGGGTCCACGGGGGGTACCTCCTGGGTGGCGTGAGCGAGGAAAACCCGCTACGCGGGTCCTGGCCGGAACGCATAAGGTGTGCCTACCGCGGTGGGGGGACTGTAGCGCAGAGGTAGACGCGCCCTCTTGTCAGGAGGGGATGACGCCGGTTCGAATCCGGCCTGCTCCCCCACCGCGCGTACCGCAACGGCCGACGCCGGGACGGATCCCGGACCCCATGGAGACCGCGCCTTCCGGCCCGCAGCCCGGGGCGCAACGCGCTCGCACCGACGCCCGCCTTGGCCGGTTCGGGCGGACGCGGCCGTAGTGCGTCCGTCGCGGTGTCGGACGGGTACAGGGCGCGTAGGTCGGCGGACATCGTCTGGCGGCCGGCCGGGCGGGTGCAGTCGTCGACGGCGCTCTGCCCGAGCCGTTCGTCCAGGCCGGGCCGGTGGCGGGGCTCGTCCGTCAGCCGGGACGGAGCCCCGCCCGCCTGCCGCCCTATTCCAGGCCGATCCCGTCGCATGTGGCCTTGAGGGCCTCGGTGCAGATCTCCTCGGCGGTGTAGACGTTGTCGAGGACCAGGGTGCTCCTGATGTTGTCGCGGGTCACGGCCACGCCGAGGATGAGGACTGCGGGGACGCGCTTGGTGGTGGGGCTGCTGACCACCTGGTTGATGATTCCGTCGATCTTCTCGCCCTGGGCGAGGAGGACGGCGAGTTCGGCTCCGGCCTCGGCCTCGCGGGAGTAGGGCTTGTAGACGCTCATGAACTGCTCGCCCGCCACTATGCGCTGCACGGCGGCGAGCTCGGTGTCCTGACCTGTGACCGGCGGCAGGGGGGAGACACCGGCGGCCTTGAGGGCGGAGATGATGCCGCCCGCCATGCCGTCGTTGGCGGAGTAGACGCCGACGATCTTGTCCTTGCCGAGTGCGGAGATCGCCGCCGTCATGTTGGCGTTCGCGTTCTCCCGCTTCCACTCGGCGGTGTCGTACTCCTTGCCGACGTTCACCTTGCCGTCGAGGACGGTGCGGGCGCCGGCCTTGTAGCGGGCGGCGTTGGGGTCGGTGAGGGCGCCGTGCATCATGACTATCTTCCCGTTTCTGGCTCTGTCGCCCAGGGAATCCAGCAGGGTCTTGCCCTGGAGGCGGCCGATGTCCTCGTTGTCGAAGGAGACGTACGCATCGACCGGGCCCTCGGCCAGACGGTCGTAGGCGACGACCGGGATGCCCGCCGCCTTGGCCTTCGTCACCGCGCCGGCGATCGCCTTGGAGTCCACCGCGTCGACGACCAGGACATCGACCTTGCTCTCGATCATCGCGTCGGCCTGGGCGTTCTGCTTGGCCGCGTCTCCCATCGCGTTGGCGTAGACCACCTTCCCCTTGCCGAGGGTCAGCAGGGCGACCTTCTTCTCCATCAGCGGCTTGTCGAACTTCTCGTACCGCGCGGTCTCGTTCTCGGGGAGCAGCAGGCCGATCGTGACCCTGTTGCTGCCGCTCGCGTTGCCCTCCTCGGTGGTGCCGCAGGCGGCGAGGGTGGCGGTGAGCGCCAGCGCGGTCAGAGCAGTGGGGGTGCGCAGATACGGGTTCATGGGGTGGGACCTCCCTGACGGGGCCGTGTTCCTACGGCCGAGGTGGCGGAACGCCGTGCCCTTTCCGCTGAGCCGGAGGGTACCGCCCGCGCGCTGAGCTGCTGCGGTCGCTCCCGACCGGGCCGCGATCACCGCCGGCGCCGCCCTCCTGCATCCCCTTCTCGACGCCCCCGACCCGGCGATCCGCATCCATGCCGCCTGCCCACCGGCCACCGCAGCCGACCCCGATCGCGCGTTCAGCGCCGCACGCCACCGGTCGAGGAGCTTGCGTGTCAGCGGAAGCCGCCCTCGTGAAGGCGCGCCGCCGTGACGGGACTGGGTGATGTGGGAG
>NZ_JBSGZP010000349.1:0-7673 GCF_053611065.1 Streptomyces sp. NPDC054840 | reverse complement strand
GTACCGCCCGGTGCCGTCGAGCGCGGTCCGGCGGCCTACGCGAGGCCGTCGGCGACCAGGCCGGCGAGGACCGCCTGACCCAGGGCCTGCACGGCGGACTGCGGCCGGACCATCACGGTGAACTCCTTGATGCGGCCCGCCTCGTCGAAGTGGAGAAGGTCGATCCCGTGGATCTCCCGGCCCTCCACCGCCGCCCGGAAGAGCAGGACCTCCGCCGGGGCCTGCGCGCCGTCGGCGCTGGTCTCGGCCGCCCCCTCGAAGTCGCCGATGTAACGGAAGTCCTCGAAGACGCGCAGGAGGACCCCGAAGAGTCCCAGGACCATGGGCCGCCCCTCGAAGGGCGTGAACTTCACCGGGCTGAAGAACCGGACGTCCTCCGTGAACAGGTCCTCCAGCGCGGCGAGATCCCGCTTCTCCACGGCGGCGCGGAAGCGTTCGGCAGTCTCCATGACCCCTCCTTCATACTCATGAATCTGACTAGTCACTTTCATGAGTATGATGCAGGGGTTGACGAGGAAGGGGAAGGGGCGACCGCGATGGCCTTGCGACATGCCGTTCTGGCGGCGCTGCTGGACGGCGAGTTCAGTGGCTACGAGCTGGCGAAGTCCTTCGACATCGGCGTCGCGAACTTCTGGCACGCCCTGCCCCAGCAGCTGTACGCCGAGCTGGCCAAGCTGGAGAAGGAAGGGCTGGTCGAGGGCCGTGAGGTGGTCCAGGAGACCCGGCCCAACAAGCGCCTCTTCCAGGTCACCGAGGCAGGCCGCACCGAACTGGAGGAGTTCGCCGCGGCCCCGCTGAAGTCCTCCGTCATCCGTGACGACCTCCTCGTCAAGGTCCAGACCGCCGACCGGATCGGCATCGAACCGGTGATCGCACAGCTCGAAGCGCGCGCGGTCGCCGCGGACGCCAAGATCGAGTTGCTCGGCAGGGTGCTGCGCAAGATGCGCGGTGACATGGACGAGGACGAGTTCCTGCTCCGCGGCGAGCGGATCGGCGGGTACCTGACCGGTCTGCGCGGCCTCGCCTTCGAACAGGGACACCGCGACTGGTGCCGCCGGAGCGCGGCGATCCTGAAGGAGAGGCTGAACCGTGCCGAACGGTGAGTACCTGCGCTACGTCGCCCTCGGTGACAGTCAGACCGAAGGCCTCGGCGACGGGGACGACACCGTGGGCCTGCGCGGCTTCGCCGACCGGTTCGCCGAACACCTCACCGCCGTCAACCCCGGCCTCCGGTACGCCAACCTGGCCGTCCGGGGACGCCTCGCCGGGCAGGTCCGCGCCGAGCAACTGGGCCCCGCCCTGGCCCTGCGCCCCGATCTGGCCACCGTCGTGGCGGGGGTCAACGACATCCTCCGGCCCCGGTTCGACGCCGAGGAGGTCGCCGGGCACCTGGAGGAGATGTTCGCCGCGCTCACGGCCGCCGGGACCCACGTGGCGACCGTGACCTTCCCCGACCTCGGGAAGATCGTGCCCCTCGCCCGGCCCGTCGCGCCCCGCATCGCCGACCTCAACGACCGCATCCGCGCGGCGGCCGCCCGCCAGGGGGTCATCGTCGCCGAGACCGCCCGGCCGGCCGCCGTGGCCGACCCCCGGATGTGGACCGACGACCGGCTGCACGCCAGCCCCGTCGGTCACGAACGGATCGCCGCCGCCCTCGCCCACGCCGTCGGCCTGCCCGGCAGCGACGACAGCTGGACACACCCGCTGCCGCCGCGGCCGACCACACCGGGCGGCTCGACCGTCGTGGCCGAGCTACGCTGGGCGGCCGCGTTCCTCGGCCCCTGGCTGGGCCGCCGCCTGTGCGGCCGCTCCTCCGGCGACGGCCGCACCGCCAAGCGCCCCGCCCTGCTGCCGCCGGCCGGCGCCGTCGACTGAGGGCTGTCCCGGATCGAGACCCTGGACCGTGGGCCTCGGCTCAGATGTCGCCCTGGACCAAGGCGTGCAGGTGCTGGTCGTGCCATCCGTCCGCGTGCAACAGCGCGCCGCGCAGGGTGCCTTCGAAGGTGTATCCGGCCTTGTCCGCCACGCGGCAGGAGGCCGGGTTCGCCGTCGAGTGGCACAACCGCAGCCGGTGCAGGCCGAGATCGTCCAGTGCCCAACGGCTGACCCGCCGGGTCGCCTCGACCGCGGCGCCCGCACCGCGTGCCGCGGGGAGCAGCCAGTAGACGATCTCGGCGCTGCCGCCCTGGAGGTCGATGTCGCCCCAGCCGATCAGGCCCACGGCCTCGCCGTCCGGCCGGGCGACGGCCCAGATCGCGGCGAGTTCGGCCTGCCATCGCCGGCGCATGCGCTCGATCCTCTGGCCCGCCTCTTCCGGGGAGTTCACCAGCAGCCGGTTCCAGAGGCGGATCGTCCGGTCCTGCCCGGCGGCGAACAGGGCGTCGGCGTCATCCGCATGCCAGGGGCGCAGCTCCCACCCACCGGACAACGCGAGTACGGGCTGTTCCGACCCGGCCATACGGCCTGCTGGAACGACATGCGGTATCGGCGAGCCGGAGATCATCGCGGCATCCTGCCACAGCTCCCGACCCGGCGCGCCCGTACGGTCACCGCTTGCGCGGCCACCATCCCGCGCGCCTGCGCGAGCCGCGCGGCCCGCGCTCGGAGCGCAGAGGTGGCGCCAGGGCGAAGACCACGATGATGTGCGCGCCTCCGTGCGGGGCGTGCGCGATCCGCATCGAGCCGCCGGTGACGGCCGCGGCCCTGCGGGCGATGTCGAGGCCGAGCCCCGAGGAGCCCGTGCTGCTCCCGCGGGAGAGCGCCCGGTCCGGTTCCGGGATGCCCGGGCCGGAGTCCTCCACCACCAGTTCCACGGCCTGGGCGGTACGGGCGACACGGACCCCGAACGCGGTACCGGGCGGGGTGTGGCGGAAGACGTTGCCGATGAGCGCGTCCACCACCGCGGCGATGTCGTCGTCGCTGAGGCTGACGGCCGTGGGCTCCTGGGTGAGGTCGAGGGAGCAGGCGCGGTCCTGCTGCTCCGCGAGAACCGCCCAGAAGGCGGTCCGGCGCCGTACGACATCGGCCGCCTCGGAGCGGGGGCCGTCGGACGGTCCCGCCGGCCCCGGTGCGGTCGCCTGCTGGACCGTACTCGTGTCCACGCTGCGCAAGCCGTGGCCCATCGGGCCCACGGCGAGCGGCGTGCGCGCCGCGGTGATGATGGCCTGGAGTTCCGACTCCAGCGCGTGCACCGCCGCCTCGACCCTGGCCGACTCCGGCGTGCCCGCCATCCGCTCCGATGCCAGGTGCAGGGCGGTCAGCGGGGTGCGCAGCCGGTGGGACAGGTCGGCGACCAGTTCGCGCTCGATGGCGAGCAGCTCGGTCATGCGGTGGGCCATGGCGTTGAAAGCGACGCCCGCGTCGCGCAGTTCCTTGGGACCCATGGGCTCCACCCGGGTGTCCAGGTTGCCCTGACCGAGGGTCAGCGAGGCCTGGGCGAGCTTCTTGGAGGACCGGACGACCTTGGCGCCGAGCCGGTCGGCCACCAGCACCGAGCCACCGACCAGGCCAACCGCGAGGAGCAGCATGACCGCCCAGGAGGCCTTGACCCCGCGGGTCAGTTCCTCGTCGGGGACGAAGTTCTCGATGACGGCGACCCGGTCGCCGGGGAGCACCACCGGCTGCAGACAGATCCATCCGCCGGCAGTCTTCTGGGAGATGGACTCGCGTCCCTGCTGGGCCCGTTCGAGCAGTTTCACGGGGGCCTGGGAGTCGCCGAGGCTCTGGGCGTCGGGGAGATGGACGACGAGGTGCTCGGCCGCGTCGAGTCCGGCGGCGGATTCCCGCAGCGCGGACGGATCCGTGGTGAGCGTGAGGACGGGTGCGAGGGCTGCGGCGCGCTGCTCGGCCGCGGTGACGCTCTGTTCCTTGACCAGCGACATCACCAGTGCGCCCAGAGGTATGAGGAAGGAGAGGGCGACCATGGATGTCACGGCGAGCGCGACTCCCGCCAGGGAGCGTCTCACCGCGGGGCCACCAGTTTGATGCCGACGCCGCGGACCGTCAGCAGGTAGCGCGGGGCCGCCGCGCGTTCGCCGAGTTTGCGGCGCAGGGACGACAGGTGCACGTCGACGGTCTGGTCGTCGACGTACGGCTCGCGCCAGACCTCGGTCAGCAGTCGACGTTTGGAGACGACCTGGCCGGTGTGGTGGGCGAGGAAGGCCAGGAGGTCGAACTCCCGCCGGGTGAGGTGGAGCTCCCGGCCCGCCAGGTACGCGGTGCGCGCGCCGGGGTCCACCGCCAGCTCGCCCACGGTGGTGGCGCCCATCGGGTCGGCGGCCGGCGCCGGCCGTGCGCCCTGCGCGCTACGGGCCGTGCCCGTGGGGGGAACGTGGCTGGTGCGCCGCAGGACGGCCGAGAGGCGGGCTATGAGCTGTCCTCCGGAGAAGGGCTTGACCAGGTAGTCGTCGGCGCCCGCGTTGAGGAGCTTGATGATTTCGGTCTCGTCGTCGCGGGCGGTGGCCACCAGGACCGGGACGGACGATATGCCCCGGATCATGCGCAGTGCGTCTCCCCCGTCCAGATCGGGCAGGCCCAGGTCGAGGACCACCGCGTCGACGGGCGTCTGGGTGACCTCGCGCAGGGCCCCGAATCCGTCGCCGACGCTGCGTACGGCATACCCGTGCTCCGCCAGGACCTCGATGAGTGACTGGCGGATGCTGGGGTCGTCTTCCACGACCAGGACGCTGGGCATGGGCACACCTTAGGGGTTCGGTCCGCGTACCTCTCAGGGGGTGTCGAACGTCGGGCCGTCATCGGTGAGGCGCAGGTGTACGGGATGGTCGGCGACCGGAATGGTGCAGCCCTCCTGCGCGCTGCAGCTCGCGTAGCCGAGCAGCACCGTCGCGTCCCCGTTCCCGTCGGCTCGGACGGGCAGTGTGGTGGTGACGGGGCCGTCCGGGTAGACGGGCATCGGGGCGTCGACGCCCGGCACGCTGATGGACCGTACGCCGGCGGCGGCCGTCAGCTTCCCGTCGGTCTTGAGGACGCCGGTGACGTCCACCGCTGTCGGCCGGCCCACGCCTTCTACGCCGGTGAGCGGCAGTTCGGTGCTGTACAGGTGGAAGCCCTTCTTCTCGGGGGTGAAGACGGCGGTCAGCGTGCCCTTCGAGGCGTGCCAGTCCGCCACCGAGAGGGTGACGGTGACGCCGTTCTCGGTGAAGCCGGTCGTGGCCGCCGGCGCCGCCGCGCCGGCCGGGGACTCCTTGGCGGACCGGTCGCCGCACGCCGTGAGCGCGGTCAGACAGAGGAGGGCGATCACGGTCCGGGCCGCCCGGGTACGCCTCATGCGCGGGGAAGGATTCATCTGTGTCCGTGCCTCTTGTGTCGGGGAAACGCATCGAATCGGTCTGGGGTCTCGGGGGGCGAGGGGTGGGCCCGTGCGGGGATCACACGGCGGTGGTGAAGTCCGCGCTCCACAACTGCAGCCGGTACACCAGGTCGTTCCACACCCCGGTGGCCAGCAGCACGCCGACGAGTACGAGCATCCCGCCGCCGATCCGCAGGACCCACGGGTAGTGGCGTTTGACCAGGCCGAAGGCGCCCAGGGCCCGCCGGAAGGCCGGCGCGGCCAGGACGAACGGCAGCACGAGGCCGAGGCAGTACGCCGCCATCACAGCGCCCCTCGGGCCGCGCTGGCCTCGCTCCAGGCCAACGCCTGTACGGCGGCGGCGCCGGCGCGGCGGGCCGGTCGGCGGGGTCGATGACCGTTGCCTCGGCCGCCGTCCTGACCACGGCGCTGTCCGTGGTCGCCGGTCCGGCCGCCGCCTCGGCGCGGCTGCCGTCCGCGGCGACCGTGCCGACGGCGGCGAAGACACAGCCGGCCGCGGCCGCCACGAGGGCTGCTCCGGCCAGGGACGCCGTACGCATCCGGACCCGGCGCGGGCCGACCGGTCTCACGCGGCCCACTTGCGCAGGAAGGCGTTGATCCCCTCCGCCGTGAGGGAGGGGTTGCCCGTGGTGTGGGTGTCGGTGCGCACCTTGCCGGACGAGTTGACGACGATCAGCACGGGCATCGTGTAGGTGCCGCCCGAGGGGCTGTACTTGCGCAGCAGCGCGGAGTTGGCGGAGCTGTTGCCACCGATGTCGATCTTGACCAGGTGGTACGAGGCTCCGAGGATCGCGGCCGTCTGCGGCTGGGCGAACACCTTGTCGGCGGCCTTGCAGTTGCCGCACCAGTTGGCCCCGAAGTCGAGCAGCACCATCCTCCCGTCGGCCTTGGCCGCGGCCAGTGCGGCATCGATCTGCTTCTGCCCGTCGGCCGAGCTGTCGTAGCCGGGCCCCGGTACCCGGGCCGGAGCGACGGGCGCCGCCGACGTACGGGGGGACTTGGGGGCGGTCGAAGCGCTCTGGGACCGGGAGGAGGTCGGCGCGGAGGAGGTCTGCGCGGTGGCGGACGCCGACGGCGAGGCCGACGCGCTCGGGGAGGCCTCGGTGGACGCGGAGGCCGACGGCGTGGCCGGGGCGAGGGCCGTCGCGGACTGTCCGACCGTGGTCGGCGAGGCCGAGCCGACGGGCTCGGAGGACGGCCCGCAGGCAGCGCACAACCCCGCCGCGACGACGGCCGCGGCGACGAGCGGCAGCCGGACCCCCAAGGGCGCGGCGGAGCGGGGCTGCGCGGCGTGGCCGGCACGGACGGTTCGGAGTATGCGAGAAGTCATGGCGAAGACACCCCAAGGCGCGCTGAGAACTACGGGAAGGGCGAGAAGCCTCCCGACTCGGTGAAGCCGGTGGTCCCGCGGTTCGCCGGGGCGGTGTGCCCGGGCGCCGGGGCCGATCGACCGACGTGAGCATAGGACCGCGGTGGGCCCTGCGAACCCCCTGAGCGCGATCTTGAGGTTCCCCTAAGAAACAGCTCACCTTCCGCTTCACCGGGACCCGGCCGATGAGCGGATACGGGGAGGCAATCCCCGCGAAAGGGGGGTCAGGAGGGACCGAACGGTGCGGACCGGCCGAAGCGGTCACGCCCCTGCGGGCAGGCCGGCCGGAGAGCCGACCCGGCCCGTCGTCAGAACGACGTCTCGCGGACGCTGGCCTTGGCCACCGGGTCGATGGTCGCGGTGATGACCGACCGATGGTCCGAGCTGCTGAACGTGACCGTCAGGGTGTCGTCGTCGGTCTGCGAGGTGGTGGCCTTGAACCCGCGACTCGGGACCGCGGAGATCAGGCACACGCCGCGGCTCCCGTACCGCACCGTGACCTTGCCGCCCTGCGAGGGGACGGTGTGCAGGCCCGGTCCGCCGTTCTCGCAGTCGACACCGGGTTTGGGTGCGGTGGTCCGGGCGGCCGCCGAGGGCTTCGCGGTCGGGGAGGACGGAGCCGAGGGGGGCGGAGCCTCCGTCACGGTGGGCGAGGGGCTCGGGGACGCGGAGGCGGTCGGGGACGGGCCCTGCGAGGGGTCCTGCACCGCCGTCCACGCCGGCGGCGAGTCGAAGACCAGGGGGGCGGACCGGGCCACCGGGGGCGTATGGCTGGTGGAGCCGACCACGAACTGGACCGTGGCGAGCACGGCCGTCACGCTGGTGGCCGTGCACGACAGCCATATGAACAGGTAGCGCGGAAATCGGGGCACGGCCCCATAGTGGCCGACGGTCCGGGCCGCGCGTCACCACCTCCCCCGTGGAGCGCGTGGGAGCACCGCCCCAAGGGCTGTCCCGTCATCCCCGGTGGAGGGG
>NZ_JBSGZP010000348.1:0-7676 GCF_053611065.1 Streptomyces sp. NPDC054840 | reverse complement strand
GGCCTGGGCCGCGGCGTTCGGCATGACCAGGCCCACGCTGGAGACCAGGACGAACAGGCCGATCAGGAGCACGGGCAGGGGTGCCCGTGTCAGCACCGCGCCCAGGACCGTGGTGCCACCGGCTGTCGCGCCCAGCAGACCGGCGAGCAGCAGCACGCGGGCGCCGGCCCGGGCCACCAGCCGGCCGCTGATCTGGGCGGCCGCAATGAGTCCGGCGGCGTTGACGGCGAACACGGCGCTGTACTGCTGCGGTGACAGGCCGTGGATTTCCTGCAGGACGAACGGCGAGCCGGAGATGTAGGCGAACATCGCCGCGAAGACCAGGCCGTTGGCCAGGACGTACCCGGTGAAGACCCGGTCGCTGAGCAGCTGCCCGACGACAGCCAGCAGCGGCTGGCGTGACGCGGAGGACCGGGTCTCCGGCAGTCCTGCGGCGGAGGCCGCCAGCATCACGGCGCCGAGTACGGCCAGGCTCACGAAGATTCCAGGCCAGGCCGTGACGCGCAGTAGCTGGCCGCCGAGGACCGGCGCGAACACCGGCGCCAGGCCGGTGATCAAGGTCAGTGCGGAGAAGAGACGTGCGGTGCGGGTTCCGGAGGTGCGGTCGCGGACCATGGCGTTGGCGATGACGATGCCGAACGCCCCGCCGATGCCCTGGACCAGGCGTAGGCCGACGAAGGTCCGGACGTCGGGTGCCACCGCGCAGAGCGCGCTGGCGATCGTGTAGAGGGCGAGGCCCGCCAGCAACGGACGCCGCCGGCCGTAGGTGTCGCTCAGCGGCCCGGCGATCAGCTGCCCGATGGCCAGCCCGGCCAGACAGGCGGTGATGGTGAGCTGGGTGGCCGCGGCGCTGGCGCGCAGGTCGCCGGCGAGGTCGGGCAGTCCGGGCAGGTAGCCGTCGACGGACAGTGGTCCCAGGGCCACGAGCGCTGCGAGCAGGACGATGAATCGGGTGTGCCGGCCGGCGGCGTCGTTGCTCATGGCTCAGTACGCCACGGTGATGCGGTGGCGTATCGCGGTGCCGCTCTCGATCGTGTCGGCCAAGGCGATCGCGTAGTCGGCGTACGAGATGCGGCTGTTGCCGTCGTCGTCGGTGAGCAGGGTGTCCCCGGCGCTGCGGTAGGCCCCGGTCCGCTCGCCCGCTCCGATGACCGCGGCGGGCGACACGTACGTCCAGTCGAGGTCGCGCACGCCGCGGTAGAGGTCGAGCGCTTCGGACTGGGCCTCGGCGTTGGCCTTCCACAGCGCGGGGAAGTCCGGGTCGTCCATGACCCGGGCGCCGGTCGGCGTGCGCAGGCTACCGGCACCACCGATGGTGACCAGGCGGGTGACGCCGGCTCGGCGGAGTCCGTCGATCAGCGCACGAGCGGCACCGACGATCGTGGCGCGGTCGTTCTCCTGGCCGATCCGGGGGCCGACGGCCGACAGTACGGCGTCGTGGGAGGCGGCGAGGCCGGCGACCGCGGCGGCGTCCGTGACGTCACCCGTGGTCACGGTCAGGGCCTTGTGCTTGAGTCCGTCGACGTGGCCGGCTCGGGTGACCGCGGTGACGGTGTGGCCGCGACGCAGCAATTCCTCGGTGGTGGGCCGGCCGATGTTGCCGCTGGCACCGAACAGGACGATCTTCATGTGTTGCTCCTTGTTTCTGATGGTCAGAGGACGGGCTGGCCGTCGGCGATGATGGCCGCGGTGATGCCGCGCTCGTCGGCAGCGTGCTGGAAGCGCTGCTCGATGTCGGGTTGTTCGGTGTAGAACGGCGGGTTGTGGAACAGGCCGTAGTGCATGGCGCAGACGGTGCCGGCGCCGAGTGCGACGGCGGCCTCGACGCCCTGCTCGGGGGTCATGGTCGCCGGGACGTTGGCCGCGTAGCCCTCGAAGTGGGCGATGACGCCGTTGACCGGGACGAACGCGACGTCGAACGGGCCGTGGTCGCGGGTGATCTGCCACCAGCTGCCGTGCCACTGGGTGTCGCCGCAGTGGATGACCCGCCGGCCGGCCCCTTCGACGACCCAGGCGACCTGGTCACAGTCGTTGCCGCGCCAGTCCAGCGAGGTCACCGGGGTGACGGTCAGCTCTCCGATGCGCCGTGACTGGCCCAGGTCCTGGGCAACGGGGGTGATGCCCGCCTCGTGCAGCGCCGCCGCGCTCGGGGTGTGGCAGCCGATCGTGCCGGTGGCCGCGATCCGGGCGATCAGGTCGTGGTCGTAGTGGTCGGGGTGCAGGTGGGTGATGAGGGCGTGGGTGCCGGGCGGGGTATCGACCGGGTCGACCGGCCGGTGCGGCGGCCCCATCACCGGCGCCAGCGGAGCGACGTTCTCGAGCGGGTCGATCAGCAGGCGGGTGTCGCCGAGACGGATCTCGACGCCGGCCCAGGCCAGCCGACGCACGGAAAGGGTGGTGGTCATGGGCAGCGACGCTAGACCGGCGTTGTTGAGAAAGTCAACAAGAAAGTTTTGAATCTCAACACCACGATGTAGGGTGGTGGCATGCGCACCTACGGGCAGTACTGCGGCATCGCGAAAGCACTGGACACCATCGGCGACCGATGGACCCTGCTGATCGTCCGTGAACTGCTCGCCCTGGGTCCGTGCCGGCACACCGACCTGCGCAACGGGCTGCCCGGGATCGCCAGCAACCTGCTGGTCGACCGGCTCCGCGAACTCGAGGAAGCCGGCCTGGTCCACCGCGAGGCCGCCCCGCCGCCGGTGGCCACCAACCTGTTCTCTCTCACCGAGCGTGGCCGCGAGCTGGAGCCGGTGCTGCAGGAGCTGAGCCGATGGGGAATTCCGCTGTTGCGTGAGCCGGCCGGCAGCGACACCTTCCGCACCCACTGGCTGGACATGCCCGCCCGGGCACTGACCGACCACCGCCCCGACCAGCCAGCAATCGCCCTGCAACTGCACGCCGACGGCAGCGAGGACCTGGTCATCGAAGTCAAGGACGGCTCGGTGCACACACACGCCGGCCGGGTCGACCACCCCACCGCGTCACTGACCGGACCGCCGCACCTGCTCGCCGCGACCCTGCTCGGCTACCTCGATCTGAGCGCCGCAGTACAGCAAGGCCTGCGGCTCAGCGGCGAACGCGAGGCAGTACTGCGCATCCTGCCCCGCTGATCCGGGTGTGAGACTGGTATCTGGTGGGCTCGCATGTTGAGGTGTCGCGTATTCCTCGGTGGGGTCGGTCCTGGCGTCACCGTGAGTGGTCGCCGGGGGCGTATCGGGACCAGGTTCCTCCGGCTTCGGTGACGAGTCGGGTGGCGGTCGTCCGCCGCGGCCTCTTCGCCTCGGCCAGCGCCCGGTACATCGAGGCGACCGAGGGGTTCTTGCCTGGGTTCTTCCCGGTCTTGATGGTCAGCTTCTTCGCGATCTCCGGGACCGGGACGACCTTGTCCTTGAGCGCGACGGCGAAGGTGAGCATGTCGTCGTCGATGACCCTGCGGGCAGCTTCGGGGTATTGGGCGAAGACTTTGTCTATATCGGCAAAGAATTCAGGGTCACGCTCAGGTCCGCAGGCGGGCTTCTCGTTCATATTTACCCTCCGCATCAGCGGCTACTGCCCTATTTTCCCTCAGATTTGACGCACATGCCACTTCGCTCATCCAGCCCGGTGACGACCGGACCGCAGCAGTGGTGCGTGGAGCGTCGCCGGGCGATCAGATCGCGGTCAACGTCGTCCAGGAAGAAGAACCGCTCCAGCTCAGGGCGGGTCGGCTCCTCGGCGAACTTCCCGTACGCCTCGGCCTGCTCATCAGTCAGAACAGTTTGCGGCAAAGCCCGGGTGGAGCCAGATGTGACGGCGAAGCTGCCGACCTGGGCGGTGCCGGCAACGTGTGACGGCAGCCGGGCCTGCCCGCGGTCGACAGCGTCACGGGGGCCGGGAGCAGCCTGTCCGAAGGCGGCTCCACAGCAGTCGCCATTGCATCCTGTGGCCGCGTGGGGCTGGGCGTTGCCGCGCGGGGCGAGGGGCGAGCCCCACCCGGACAGAAGGCTCTCCCCCGGCCGATCGGGGCGACGCTCCGTAGATGTTCGATGTCCCCGCGCCCGTCCGTGTGCCCCAGCCCGCAGGGCGGCCGCCCTCGCCCGGCCCGGCCGGCCGCGCATCGACAGCCCGAGCGCGTTCCCGAGCTCATGCGCCGCGACCATCCGCGGGTCGCGGTTCGTAGGTGTCCATGCGGGCCTTGTTGAGCGGATCAGGTCGGTTGCCGCCGGTCCGGGATGTCGCGACCACACTCCGGCCGCAGAGCTCCGCGCGTCGGAGAAGTCCCCCGTAGTTCGGGTCGTTGACGGTCGTCGCCACACCCGGCGCACTCCTGACTCTCGCCCGGATAAGGCCAGACCCTGTTGGCGTGGGCTTACTCGGCCCTGTACCTCGTACTCGCCCTCCACGGGATCTCAGCGTCATCGACCGAGCTGTCCTCACGCGTCTCGGTGGCGTCACTCCCGGACTGCGCGAAGCACGGCGCCGCCACCGCGGCGTGCGCTGGGACCGGCGCGGGGCCGTAGACCACAGCCCCTCGCAGTGGCCGACTGGGGCCAGCGCGAGCGGCACCGCACCAGACTGTTTCCGCGCGCCGCCCCTCGCCGGCCTGCCCAGCCCGAACCGAACACCGCCCGGAAGGACACCGGCCGGAAGGACACCGGCCGGCCGGCGAAATCAGACTGGGGCGGCCGCAGACGCCAAGCACGCTCATCGAGGACGTGGGCCGCGCCGCGGTGCGTCAATGCTGGCAGGACGACCGGACGCGGAGCAGCTCGGTCCGCAGCGCGGGTGTGCCGTCGACCGGTGCCGGGTCCTCCGCCGTCGGTTCGATGCCTCCGGCGGCGACTTTGTCGAGTGTCGTCAGGCCGTCAGCGCCGACCGTGCCGAACACCGTGTAGTTCGGTCGCAGCGCGGAATCGCCGTAAACGACGAAGAACTGTGAACCGTTCGTGTCCGGGCCGGCGTTGGCCATCGCCAGCAGGCCGCGCCCGTAGAGGCGGCGCGCGCCGGTCGGATCGGTCGGTGCCGGCGGCAGGTCCACCGGCAGCTCGTCCTTGTACTTGTACCCGGGCCCGCCCTCACCGGTACCGGTCGGGTCGCCGCACTGCAGGACCTTCAGCGTCGGGTACGCCGTCAGACGGTGGCACACCGTCCGGTCGTAGAACCCATGCCGTGCCAGGTGCAGGAAGCTCTGGACCGTGCACGGCGCCTTGGCCCGGTCCAAGCGCAGCGGGAGCGGGCCCTGGCTGGTCGGAACGGCCATATCAACCGTGCCACGGCTGGGGGTACGCCGCGGGTCGGGCGGCAGTGGAACAGGGCGCGCCGGCGGCTCGTCCGGGGTCTGTGTGTACTGGCAAGGGCCGTGCGTCGTGCGCGGCGGAGCGCTGTCGGAAGCGGTGGCGACACCTCCCCCGGACACGACTAACGCCACGGCCGCCAACGCGCTGATCAGTGCTCGTTTCATCTCGCACGCCCTCCCGATGATCACCAAGTCCTGGAGCGGTCGCAGTCTAGGGCGTGGGTTTGGTCCGCGGGAATAGCTACGGCAGGAGGCTGGCCCGGCCGAGCCCGAGGTCCTCGCCCTCCAGCTGACGTCCCTGCTCGACCGAGCCAGTGGCGGTGTCCGGCATCAGCACCGCGTGACCGTCGTGGGTGGTGAGATTCTCGGTGGTGAGTGTCCGCCAGACCGGCCGGAAGCGGCCCTACAGGACGGTCGTCGCGTCATCCAACCGAGGGGCGCAGCGGGCCGGTCAAAGGTTCCGTGCGGGCTGGTGCGGCACGGTGGCGGCATGCGTCGCTGGTCCCTGCTCCTGACCGCGCTGCTCGCGGCCTCGGGATGCGTCACCGCCCACCTTGTCCTTGCCTCAGCGATTGCGGTCAAGTACGACCACGTCGTCGCCCATGCCGATGACGAGACCTTGGCCGACAGCGGTCATGCACTGGGCCCGCGTCGGCAAAGCGACCTTCTCCCGGAGCCGGGCCGCCGCGAGATCCCAGACGTGGACCGTACCGCTGCCGTCCAAGGTGATGGCGTCCGTACGGTCGTCCCACGTGGTGCAGGCCACCGCGAGAACTCCTGACGGGTGTCCCGCAAGGGTGGACCGCAGGGTGCCGTCCATCAGATCCCACACTTGTACCGCGGCGTCGTTCCCGCCCACGGTCAGCGCGTGGGGACGGCCCTCCAGGACGGTGCCGGCGAGTGCCCGTATCCAGTGGTGCCCTGTGTGGACGGTGGCGGTGACGCGTCGGCCCTTCTCCGTCAGCCTCCACAGCCGCAGTGCGGCGTCATCGCTGCCCGTGAGGAGGTGGGGGCGGCCGTCGACGGTGACGGGCTCCATGGCCCGCACCGCCGACCGGGTGCGGTCGCTGTGGAGCGGGTGCTCCACGTCCTCTGCCAGATCCCACACGCGTATGGTGCGGTCCTGGTCGGAGGTGACCACGCAGGGACGGCCGTTGACGTCCGCCCACGCCACGGTCTCCACTCGCCGGTCCGGTCCGGGAAGGTCCCGAAGCCCGGTCCCTGCGGCGAGGTCCCAGACCCGGGCGACGCCGCAGCAGCCTCCGACGGCGGCGTAGGGGCTGTCGTGGACCGTTGTGCACGCCAGCGCCTCCACACGGTGCCCGTGGGGCAGGGTTCCTCGTTCCGTCCCATCGGCCAGGTCCCAGACCCGTATTGTGGTGTCGCCTCCGGTGACGACGTGGGGACGGCCGTCGATCTCCACGGCGCCCACGGCCTGCACGGGCCCGGTGTGGCCCTTGTGTCCCGCGGGCAGGGCGGCGTCACCCAGGTCCCATACGCGCGGGGGCGCGGAATGGCCGCCGCTCACAGCGTACGGGCGCCCGTCGATCTCCGTGCTGGCCAGCACGTCCACATAGCCGTGGTGTCCGGTCAGGACGGCGTGCTCCGCGTCCTCGGTCAGATCCCACACGTGCACCGTGCAGTCACCACCGGCGGTCAACACGTGAGGGCGTCCACCAAGTTCGAAGCAGCTCACGGCAGCTATCCACGAGGTGTGCCCGCCCAGCACCGCGCGCTGCGAGCCGTCGGTCAGGCACCAGACCCGTGCCGCGTCCTCCCCGCCGCTCCCGGTGATGGCGTGGGGGATGCCGTCGATCACCGTGCAGGCCACCGAGTAGACGGCCGACGTGTGACCGGTGAGCACGGCCCGCTCGACGCCGTCCTCCAGGTCCCACAGCCTCACCGTGTTGTCATAGCCCCCGGTCACGGCCACGGGGCGGCCGGCGACCTCTGCGAGCGCCACCGCTCGTACTTCCTCGGTGTGGCCGGGCATCCGCGCACGTTCCGACCCGTCTACCAGGTCCCACAGCCGGACCAGGCAGTCCTCTCCCGCAGTGACGGCGTGCGGCCGGCCGTCGATCACCGTGCAGGCCACCGCGTGTATCCAGCCTTTGTGACCTCCGAGGGCGAACCGCTCGGCCCCGGTATCCAGATCCCAGACCCGTAGGCTGCCGGAGCAGGTTCCTGTGACGACATGGGGCCGCCCGTCGATCTCGACGCAGTCCAGTGCGTAGACCCCGTCGTCCTCGGTGATGACAAGTCGTTCGGTTCCGTCGACCAGGTCCCACACGCGGACGTTCGCGTCGTAACAGCCGGTCACCGCGTGGGGGCGCCCGTCGATGACGGTGCACGCGGCGGCGTCCACGCCCAGTCCCGTCTTGGTGAAGCGCAGCGC
>NZ_JBSGZP010000347.1:0-7692 GCF_053611065.1 Streptomyces sp. NPDC054840 | reverse complement strand
CCGAGGAGTCCCGCGTGGTCGACCACGCCGAGGCACCTGCCGTCCTCGACGACCCGCGCGTTCTCGCCGGTACGGGCGACGGCCTCGATGGCCTCGTGGACGGTGGCACTCGGGGCGAGCGCGGGACCTGCGGCCTGCGACTCGTCCCCGAGCGCGGGGCGCATCGCCGAGCGCACGGTCAGCACCTGTTCGCGCGGCACGTCCCGGACGAAGTCCCTGACGTAGTCATCGGCGGGGGCGCCGACGATCTCCTCCGGCGTGCCGAGCTGCACGATCCGGCCGTCGCGCATCAGCGCGATGCGGTCGCCCAGCTTCAGGGCCTCGTTCAGGTCGTGCGTGATGAAGACCATCGTGCGTCCCTCCTCCCGGTGCAGGCGTACGACCTCCTCCTGCATGTCCCGGCGGATGAGCGGGTCCAGTGCGCTGAACGGCTCGTCGAACAGCAGGACTTCGGGGTCCACGGCGAGGGCGCGGGCCAGTCCCACGCGTTGTTGCTGGCCGCCTGACAACTGGCTCGGCCTACGGTGCTCCATGCCGTCCAGGCCGACCTTGGTCACGAACTCGGCCGCGCGTTCGCGCCGTTCACCGCGTCCCACGCCCTGGATCTCCAGCCCGTAGGCGATGTTGTCGAGCACCGTCCGGTGCGGGAGCAGTCCGAAGTGCTGGAAGACCATGGCCGCCCGGTGCCGGCGCAGCTCGCGGAGCCGGCCGGTGTCCATGGACAGCACGTCCTCCCCGTCGATGGAGATCGTGCCCGAGGTCGGTTCGATGAGCCGGGTGAGGCAGCGGACGAGCGTCGACTTGCCGGAGCCCGACAGGCCCATGACGACGAAGACCTCGCCCTTGCGGACGTCGAAGGAGACATCGCGGACGGCGGCTGTGCAGCCGGTACGTTCGCGCAGCTCGGCGGCGTCGAGGGCCCCGAGCTCCTGGTCGGCGGGCACGCGGTCCGCCTTCGGGCCGAAGACCTTCCACAGGTCGCGTACGGAGAAGACGGCCTCCGCCGCTGTGTGCGGCGCTTGCATCGAATGGTTCGTCGCGTTCGTCGAGTGGTTCATCGGGGGGGTCGTCGGGTGGTTCATCGGGTGGTTCCTCCCAGCAGGTCGGCGCATTTCTCGCCGACCATGAGCACGCCGATCATGGGGTTCACGGCGGTCATGGTGGGGAATACGGACGCGTCGGCTATCCGG
Source organism: Streptomyces sp. NPDC054840 (assembly GCF_053611065.1). Lineage (NCBI taxonomy): Bacteria > Bacillati > Actinomycetota > Actinomycetes > Kitasatosporales > Streptomycetaceae > Streptomyces > Streptomyces sp. NPDC054840. The sequence goes on along the minus strand of NZ_JBSGZP010000347.1, from coordinate 6,502 downwards.
ATGCCGTCGAGGCCTCGGATCTTCAGGTCGGGCGCGACGACGGCGAGTTCGTCGGTGGCGGCGCCCATGCGGCAGGTGCCCGCCGGGTGGTAGACGGTGTGTGCGACCTGACGGGCGTACGCGCTGAGTTCCTCGTCGGAGGTCACCTCGGGGCCCGGACACACCTCGCGCTTGAGCCAGCCGGCCAGCGGTTCGCTCGCCGCGATCCGCCGGGCGATGCGGATCCCGTCGACGAGGGTTCGGCCGTCGTAGTCGTCCTCGTCGGTGAAGTACCGGAAGTCCAGCGCGGGCTTGACCTCGGGATCGGCGCTGGTCAGGTAGAGCCGGCCGCGGCTGCGCGGCTTGGGGATGTTCGGGGTCATCGAGACGCCGTGCGCGGGCCGTTCGTAGCCCAGGCGCTCCGGATTGTCGGTGAAGGGGATCTGGTAGAAGTGGAACATCAGGTCCGGGCCCTCGGCCTCCGGGTCCCGGCGGACGAACAGCCCGGCGTCGGAGTCCATCGCGGAGTTCTCCGGGATCGGTCCGTGGGTCTCCCACACGATGACCGACTCGGGGTGGTCGAGCAGGTTCTCCCCGACACCCGGCAGGTCGTGCACGACGGGGATGCCGAGTTTCTCCAGGTCGGCGCGCGGCCCGATGCCGGAGTGCAGCAGCAGGCGGGGGGTGTCCACGGCCCCGGCGCACACCAGGACCTCGCGCCGGGCGCGTACGACGTGCGCCGCGCCGTCCTTGGTACGGATGTGCACGCCGGTAGCGCGGGCGCCCTCCAGCTCCAGCCGGAACGCCCAGGTCTCCAGGGCGATGTGCAGGTTCGGCCGGTCCAGGAACGGGTGCAGATAGGCGACGGAGGCGGACGAACGCTTGTTGTTCTCCGGGTGGTAGGCGAGGTCGAAGAAGCCGACGCCTTCGTCGAAGGGGCGTTTGTTGAAGCCCTCGACCAGCGGCACGCCGAGCGCGGTCTGCGCCGCGTCGACGAAGTCCCGGGCGATCGCGTTCCGGTCCGCCTCGCCGACAGGGACGATGTGGTTGCGCAGCCGGGCGAAGTACGGATCCATGGCCGCCGCGCCCCACCCGTCGGCACCGGCCTCGGCCCACTCGTCCCAGTCGGAGGGAAGGGGCTTGAACGCGATGAGGGTGTTGTGCGAGGAACAGCCGCCCAGCACCCGCGCGCGGCTGTGGCGGATGTGCGAGTTGCCGCGGGGCTGCTCGGTGGTGGGGTAGTCGTAGTCGAGCTCACCGCCGAGCAGGCCCATCCAGCGGCGCAGGGTGAGGACGTCGTCGCGGCCGACGTCGCTGGGACCGCCCTCGATGACGGCGACGCTGATGTCCGGGTCCTCGGTCAGGCGGGAGGCGATGACGGACCCGGCGGTGCCGCCGCCGACGACGACGTAGTCGTACACGTGGTCGTCGGACACGTGGTGGTCGTTCACGTGGTGGTCGTTCATGCTCAGCCCTTCGCCGTCGTGCCCGCGAACCAGCGCACGGGGCGCGGGGCGAGGTTCTGGTAGATGTGCTTGGCCTCGCGGTATTCGGCGAGGCCGCCGGGGCCCAGTTCGCGGCCGATGCCGGACTTCCCGAAGCCGCCCCATTCCGCCTGCGGGAGGTAGGGGTGGAAGTCGTTGATCCAGACGGTGCCGTGCCGCAGCAGGCCGGCGACCCGCCGGGCCCGGTGCTCGTCGGAGGTCCAGACCGCTCCGGCGAGGCCGTACTCGGTGTCGTTGGCGAGGGCGACCGCCTCTTCCTCGGTGCGGAAGGTCTCGACGGTGAGAACGGGGCCGAAGACCTCTTCGCGGACGACGCGCATGCCGCGGTGGCACCGGTCGAGGACCGTGGGCCGGAAGAAGTAGCCGGGACCGGCCGGCCTCCCGCCGCCCGCCCGCAGGACCGCGCCCTCGGCGAGGGCGGAGGCCACGTACGCCTCGGTGCGTGCCAACTGGGCCGCGGAGACCAGGGGACCGCACTCGACGCCCTGGTCGGTTCCGCGTCCCAGCCGGATCAGATCGGCCCGGCGGGCCAGCTCGGCGACGAACCGGTCGCGCAGCGGCTCCTCGACGATGAGGCGGGAGCCGGCGGAGCAGACCTGGCCGCTGTGGATGAAGGCGGCGTTGAGGGCCTGGTCGACGGCGGTGTCGAAGTCCTCGGGCGTCGCACAGGCGTCGGCGAAGACGACGTTGGGGTTCTTGCCGCCCAGTTCGAGAGCGACCTTCTTCACGCTGTCCGCAGCGGACCGGGCGACCTTGGTGCCGCTGAGGAGACCACCCGTGAACGAGACGAGGTCGACATCGGGGTGCTCGGCGAGCCGCGCGCCGACCGTGTCGCCGGGACCGGTGACGACGTTGGCCGCACCGAGCGGGAGTCCGGCCTCCAGAAGCAGCTCGATCAGTACGACGGTGGTCAGCGGGGTGATCTCGCTGGGCTTGATCACGAAGGTGTTGCCGGCGGCGAGCGCGGGCGCGATCTTCCAGCTGGCCTGGAGCAGCGGGTAGTTCCACGGCGTGATCAGGGCGCAAACCCCGACCGGCTCGTGCACGACGACACTGCGGATCTCGTCGGAGCCGGCGTCGACGATCCGTCCGCCGTCGTTCTCGTTCTCCACGAGGTCGGCGAAGTAGCGGAAGGCGTCGCGGACGCAGTCGACGTCGACGCGGCCCTCCTCCAGCGTCTTGCCCGCGTCCCGGCTCTCCAGGGCGCCGATCCGCTCCCGGTCACGCTCCAGCAGCGCGGCGACCCGACGCAGCAGGGCGGCCCGCTCGGCGACGGGCGTGCGCGGCCAGGCACCGGCGTCGAAGGCGGCCCGCGCCGCCGCCACCGCGTCGTCGGTGTCCAGGACACCGCCCTCCGCCACGACCTCGAAGGGCGTCGCGTCGACGGGGTCGATGATCTCGCGCGTGGCCCCGGAAAGGGCTGCGCGCCACTCTCCGCCCACGTGGATGGTTTGCTGTGCTGCCGTCACGGTACGTATTGCCTTTCGTTCCTTTGAGTCCCCCTGTCGGTCAGACCGACGTGATCCGGCCGCCTGCCCCGACTTCCGGAACCCATGCGCAATGCATTGCGGAGAGTGGTCTGATTCACTTTCGGAAGCGGGCAAAACAGGGACATGTGACGCAAATCGCCAGGCGTGGGGTCGGCGCAGCGTGAAAGCCGGGGCCGAGCGACGTTTCGAGCTCACCCGTGCGGCGTACGTCACCCCAGGGGGCGCCCCCTTATCCCGAGCGCGGCAAGACATCGCCGGTATTCAAGGACGGCCGGCCATAAGGCAGGCGGGCATCGGAAGCTCAATGAGCGATATGCGAAACGGCGTAATGCAGGTCATGCATAGGGTCAGCCGTCACGAATGCAGTCCCAGGGCCATGGGCTACCAAGTAAGTCAAGACTTACCTTCAGGGATATTCGACCGTACGGTGGGGCTCGAATCGAAGGAGCCCCCTGTTGTCGAATATGAATGACTCCGCCGTGCGTGCGCTTGCATCGGAGCGGGACTATGTGTCCTCCTTATACGAGTTGCTCACCGACCGGCTTTCCGAGGCCCGAGCGGACCGAGCGAGTGTGCTGAAGGCCCCGGCGGAAAGCGCCGGTGAGGCATACGAGAGAGAAATCGCCGCCGAGCGTCTGGCCAAGGAAATCGGCCGGCTGGAAGGCGCCGGAAAAGGGCTGGTCTTCGGTCGCATCGACCGGAGGGATGGCACGGCCCTGCGCATCGGGCGGATCGGACTCCATACGGAGGAGGACGACCTGCCTCTGCTCGTGGACTGGCGCGCGAACGCGGCGCGGCCCTTCTACGAGGCGACACCGGTCCACCCGATGGACCTGCGGCGGCGTCGGCACCTGCGCCTCGAAGAACGCACGGTCGTCTCGGTGAGCGACGAGCTGCTGGACGGGACCGCCCCGACCGATGAGGACGTCCTGGGGGACGGCCCCTTGACCGAGGCTCTGTCGGCACGGCGTACGGGCAGGATGCACGCGGCCGTCGCCACACTGCAGGCCGAGCAGGACGAGATCGTCCGCTCCGCCCACCGCGGGGTGACGGTGGTGCAGGGCGGGCCCGGCACCGGCAAGACGGTGGTCGCCCTGCACCGGGCGGCCTACGTCCTGTACGCGTTCCCGCGCGCCGCGGAGGAGGGTGTCCTGGTGGTGGGCCCGAACGCCCGGTTCCTCGACTACATCTCCCAGGTCCTTCCCTCGCTCGGAGAGAACGACGTCGCGCTGGCGACCTGCCAGGAACTGGCCGGAGTGTCCACGGACACGGTGGACCCGTTCGATACGGCCCGCCTCAAGGGCAGCTCCGACCTCGCCGACGCCTTGGCCGGCTTGCTGCGCGGCCACCAAGCCCCCGCGGGCGGCTTCACGGTGCGGGTCGCGCAGGAACTGGTTCACCTGTCCGGCGAGGAAGTCGCCACGGCGCGCGAGGCCGCCGTGGCCGCCGCACCGGGGCACAACCCCGCGCGCCAGGTGTTCAAGGACCTCCTGGTCGATGCCGTCACCGACGCGATGCAACGCGACATGGGCGATCTCCTGGAGCAGATCGACGCCGATGCCGCCAGCATGACGGGCCTGGACCTCGACCGGTTCACGGGAGCCGACCAGCGCCGTGCCGAAGGTGCGGCCGACCCGGGTCCGGTCCACGAACTGGACCTGGACGCGATCCGAGCCGATCTGCTCGACGACGCCGGTGTCGACCGAGCGGTCGAGGTGCTGTGGCCCCGGCTGGTACCCGGTGACCTCGTGAAGGCGCTCCTGACGAACGCCGGCGCTCTCGCCGAGCGCCTGCCCCGCCTGACCGCTCAGGAGCGGTCCCTTCTGCTGCGCGGTCCGGACGACCCGTGGACCGATGCGGACGTGCCGTTGCTGGACGAGGCGGCGACCCTGGTCGACGGCCCCCCTCAGCGGACGTACGGGCACGTCGTCGTCGACGAGGCGCAGGAACTGACCGGCATGCAGTGGCGGATGATCGTCCGCCGCTGTCCGGCGAGGGCGATGACGCTGGTGGGTGACTTCGCCCAGGCAGGCCCGGTCGCGACAGCACGCGGCTGGGAGGAAGCGCTGAGCCCCCACGTCGGACCCCGGTTCCGACTGCACCACCTGACCGTCAGCTACCGCACCACGCAGGAGATCCTGGAGAGCGTCCGGGACCTGCTCACGCGGATCGCTCCGGACCAGAAGCCCACACGGGCACTGCGAAGCGGTGAGAGCCCTCGCACCGTGACCACGCCTCCGGACGGGCTGGTCACCGCCGTCGTTCAGGAACTCCGCGCCCAGAGCGCCGCGCACCCGGGCGAGCTTCTGGGAGTGATCTGCGCGGACACCAGGGTGAGCGAGCTGACGGCCCAGGGCATCGCCCACCACGCACGCATCGTGCCGGCGTCCGAAACACGCGGCCTGGAATTCGACGGGGTCGTCGTCATGGACCCCGAGGAAATCATCACGGCCCGCCCCGGTGGGGAAAGGGACTTGTACGTAGCCCTGACCCGGGCCACCAAACGCCTTTGCACCATCGCCGTCCAGCCCGCCTGAGGATGCGGCGCCCGCGCTGTCGGCTCACGTCTGCCGAAGCGGTGCGTACGCCTCGGCTTCGAGGCCGAACGTCCAGGCCACTCCCTGGCGGGCCGTCCGGGTCGTCGGCGGCACCCGCAGCCAGTAGGTGCGGCTGGTGCCGTCCGGCTCCGGTGTCGAGTTGACGACCTCCACCATCACGACGGCCTCGTCGGCCGGCATGGGTATGCGCCACAGGACACCCGTCTCGTCCCGGTGCACGGGGGTGGCCCCCGACTCCCGCAGATAGCGGTCGTAGCCGTAGAACTCCAGCATCACGCGGCGCAGTTCGGCATTCTCCTCCTCCCGGATCCGCTCCGGCGTCAGCGTGCCCAGTCCCGCCAGGAACTCGGCCGGAACGGGCATGCCCCGCCACGCGTACAGCGCGAACCCGTCGGGAAACGCCAGCGCCGGGCCGTCCCCGCGGTCCAGCCTGCCCGCCTCGTCGCGGTGCAGCTCCACCGGGCGCTCGCACAGCACGACCAGCCGCTCGTAGGGCCACCACCAGCCGGCCGAGCGGGCCACGACGCCGAGTCCGTGCAGGGGCGTGCCCTGCTGTGTGTCGAAGGCGCACAGCCAGGCCGCGTCGTGCTGCCCGAGCACCGCGTCCAGGAGCAGCAGGCGCAGCGACCGCTCCGCTGCCGCGGGGGCGGCGGACCCGGCCGTCAACTCCTCGACGAGACCGCTGCGGACCCGTTCCGCCAGGCGTTCCGTGTGCTCCCACAGACGGCCGCCCGTCGCGCTCCAGTGCCGGCCCCAGCCCTGCGGGCCGAGCCGCCGCTGCGCCCGGTCCCGCTCGGCCGCCCACGGCGCGCTGCGCACCGCCTCCCGTACGCCGCGGCCGCGCGCGGCCGGCCCGCACGGCCCGTCGTCCGCGCCGAGCAGGCCTACCGCCGCCCGGGGCGAGTCCGCCCAGACGATCCGCTCCGGCTCCGCCAGACCCGCCGCCCGGGACGCGCGGCGCACCCCGGCC